>JBKOUP010000365.1:0-4624 GCA_046723495.1 Acidobacteriota bacterium | reverse complement strand
GTCGCGGCGGTGAGCGAGCCGTAGATCACCGGGTTCACGCGCACGATGACGTCCTGCCCCTCGTGCAGGTCGCGCAGCTTCATCAGCTCGCGCCAGATCTCCAGCGAGATCGTGGTGTTCGACTTGATCCGCCCGCCGCCGCTGCAGTACGGGCACGCCTGCGTGAGCGAGCGCTCCAGCGACTGCCGCACGCGCTTGCGCGTCATCTCGATCAGCCCGAACTCGGAGATCTGCAGGATCTTCGTCTTGGAGCGGTCCTTCTTGATCTCGTTCTCCAGCGTCTCGAAGAGGCGGGCGCGGTTGTTCGGGTCCTCCATGTCGATGAAGTCGAGGACGATGATCCCGCCGAGGTCGCGGAGGCGGATCTGGCGGACGATCTCCTTGGCCGCCTCGAGGTTCGTGCGGAAGACGGTCTCCTCGAGGTTTTTCTTGCCGACGTACTTCCCGGTGTTGACGTCGATGGCCACGAGGGCCTCGGTCTGGTTGATGACGATGTAGCCGCCCGACTTCAGCCACACCTTCGAGCGCAAGGCCTTGGCGATCTCCGGCTCGATGCCGAGCTCGTCGAAGATCGGCTCCTCGCGGCGGAAGAGGCGCACGCGCGAGACGAGGTTGGGCTGGATCTGGTCGAGGAACTCGACGATGCGCTGGTATTGATCGACGGAGTCGACCCACACGGTCTTGAATTCGGGGGAGAGGACGTCGCGGATCGTCCGCAGCACGAGGTCGAGGTCGTGGTGGATCGCCGCCGGCGCCGACGCTTTCTCCGCGCGGCGGCGGATCTGGTCCCACAGGTCGGTGAGGTATTTGAGGTCGGCGCGGAATTCGTCCTCGTCGCGCCCCTCGCCCGCGGTGCGCACGATGAAGCCGCCCGTGCCGGCGGGACGGATGCTCTCGAGCATGTGCTTGAGCCGCAGCCGCTCCTCCTCGCCCTCGATGCGCCGCGAGACGCCGATGTGGTTGACGGTCGGCATGTAGACGAGGAAGCGGCCGGGGAGGGTGATGTGGCTGGTGATGCGCGCGCCTTTGCCGGCGATGGTGTCCTTGGAGACCTGCACGACGATCTCCTGCCCCTCGCGGAGGAGATCGGAGATGGAGGCCTCCATGCGCTGCTGCGGCGACGGCACTTCGTCGAGGTGGAGCTCGTCGCTGTGCTCGCTGTCGTAGTCCTCGAATTCCTCGAGGACGTCGGAGACGTAGAGGAAGGCGTCGCGCTCCAGGCCGAGGTCGACGAAGGCGGACTGCATGCCCGGCAGGACTTTCGTCACGCGCCCTTTGTAGATGTTGCCGACGATGGTGCGCTGGCGCGTGCGCTCGACCCACAGCTCCACGACCTGCCCCTCGTCGAGCACGGCGATGCGCGACTCGTGCTTGGTGGCGTTGATGACGATCTCGCGGGACATGGGTGTGCATTCTAAGGGGGCAGGGCGCAGGGCGCGGGGCGCAGATGGTGGTGCTGCTGGACGCGCGCTCGTGCGGTTAGCAGGACAACCCCCTGCGCCCTGCCCCCTTCGTCCGCTACACTCCCGCGATGCCCCTCACCATCTACTTCGGCGGCGCGATCAGCGGCGGCCGCGCCGACGTCGGGCACTACCGGCGCATCGTCGACGCGCTCCTCGCCGACGGGCACCGCGTCCTCGCCGGCGCCGTGGCCTCGGAGGACGTCACGGCGCACGGCGAGGCCCTCGACGCCCTGGCGATCTTCGAGCGCGATCTGCGCTGGATCGAGGAGGCGGACGTGCTCGTGGCCGAGGTCTCCGTGCCGTCGACGGGGGTCGGCTATGAGATCGCCGCGGCGCGCTATCGCTTCGGCCGGCCGGTGATCTGTCTCTGGCGCGCCGGGCACTCGAAGCGCTGCTCGGCGATGGTCGCGGGCGACGCGGGAGTGGAGCTGATCGAGTACGATGACGCCGCCGAAATGCTGGTCCGGCTGCGCTCGTCGCTGGCGAAATACGTTGCGGATGAGCGAGGTTTACGGGCCTGCCAAACGAGCACTCCGGCATAGCTCAGTTGGTAGAGCAGCGGACTGTTAATCCGCGGGTCGTAGGTTCGAGTCCTACTGCCGGAGCCACTTTTCGAATGCGACGCGCCGCCGTTCTCTTCGCCGTTGCACTCCTCATCGCAATGAATTCATCCGCGGGCGAAGAAGAGCGCGAGCGCCGCTCCGCGCCGAACCGTGCGCTGGCTCGCGCGCTGAATGGATCGCTCGACAACTTCCGCACCCGCGTGGAGTGGTCCCGCAACGGCCGCATGGCCACGGCCGAGTTTTTCGGGACGGGCGCCGGGGTCTGGAACGATGAGCGCGCCTTTCGCGTGACGCAGGCGGAGATCCGCACGATCGCGCACACGATCAGCGAGGCGCGCTTCGCCTCGATGCCCGACCGCTTCGGCGAAGGGGACAGCGATTTCCTGACGATGCGCGGCAAGATCACCGTTTCGGTCGGCGACGCGGCGAAGACGGTCGTGCAGATCGATCGCGGCGCGCAGTCCGACGCCCTCGCCGGGCTCGCCGCGGCGATCCTGGCGCGGGCGGAGGCGGGCGGGCGGGCGGGCGTGGGGGCGGCGTCGCTCGAGGACGGGCTGGCGAAGATCGCCAAGGGCGAGATTCCGGCGGAGGTGCTGCGGGTCACGGCGCAGGTGCGCGGCGCGAACGGCTTCCTGCTGCAGATCCGCGGCGGCGAGGCCACGGCGCGGCGCTTCGATCCGAAGGGCGGCTACGGGCCGGCCCGGCGGACGATGGTCGACGTCAGGCCCGAGCGGCCGAGCGGCGTGTATGCACCGGTGTACACCGAGCTTCGCGTCGAGGTCCTCGGCCGCAGCGAGGAAGTCATCGGCCGGCCGGAGACGAAGGGCGCGCCGATCAACATCGATCAGTGGCGCGCCATCGCCGAGATGACGCTGAAGGAAGGAATCCCGGCGCCCGCCGTCGACTGACCGGCGGCGGGCGCCGCACACGAAACTTCACCGCGAGACGAGCGGCGTCGCCGCGGTCCAGAGCGCGACGGGGCCGAGGGAGAGGTTGATCGTCTGCACGGTGTACTGCCCGGACTGCGAGACTGGCACGTCGAGAACGGCGAGGCCCGTCGTCGCCGGCGCCGACGTGGCCAGCGTCAGTCCGTTGGGGTCGACCACCACGAGTTGAATCGGAATCCCCGCGCTCGCCTCGGCGATCACGGAAAGCGTTTGCGCGCCGGACGGCACCGTCACGGTCTGCGCCGACGTCTGTCCGGCGCCGGCGTTGCCGCCGCTGCTCGTCGTCGCGCCCGGGCCGGCGGCCGGCTGCGCGCCGGACGAGCCGCCCTCGATGCACAGACCGTCGAGGTAGGCCACGCCGCCGCGGACATTGCGCAGCTCGAACGTGTGCGCTCCCGCCGACAGTCCGGCGTAGCGCGCGCTGAGGCCGAGCTGCGGCGTGCGCATCGCGGCCGTGCCGAGGAAGCTGATCGTCTCGCGGAACACGCCGTCGACGTAGACATCCGCCGAGCCGCCCTTGGCGCTCTTGCCGTAGCTGTAGGTCACGGCACCGCTGCCATCGAGGCTGAAGGCTAGGCTGGCGGCCGTGCCGCTGTCGCTCTTCGCGGTCATGCGGAAGTGGCCGCCGCTGGCATCGGCGTCGTTGACGAGGTGCCATCCGGAGCCGTAGCTGATCTGCGGGTCGGTGTCGTCGTAGCAGTTCGTCGTGGGCGGCGCGACGCACGCGCCGTTGCCCGAGGTGGCGTTGTCGACGAGGCCGGAGACGTTGAGGTTGTAGCTCGGGCAGAGGCCGCCGGCCTGTACGGCGTCGACGACGACGACGAACGTCCGCCCGGCCGGCACTTCGAACGAGTAGGCGTTGTAGCCGAGGTCGGGGCTCTGGCCCTCGTCGGCGAGGTAATTCGTGCAGAGGTTCTGCGGGTCGTAGCTGTCGAGATAGGCGGCGGAGAAGATCTGGTTGTTGCCGTTGCACGAGGCGTCGGCGGTGACGTTGACGGTCACGCACGTCGTCACGTTCGACGTATTCGCGAACGAGTACGTGTCGAACGAGCGCGTGCCGGTGCCGAGCGACGAGGGGCAGGTCTTGGCCGAGGCGCACGAAGCGGCATTGCTGTCGCGGCCGAGGCGGGCGTTCTGCTGCGGCTCCGTGCCGTCGATCGATCCGGCCTTGCTGATCGAGGCCGCTTCGCACGTCGGCACGCTGAAGTGCAGCGTCGTCGCGCCCTGGCTCGAAGCGACGGAGAGCGTGAAGTCGATCGGGTTCCCGCAGACGAAGCCGTTCGCCGATGACGTCGAGAACGAGAACGGCGACGACGTGGCGCGGGCATCGCGGGCGATCGTGCCGATCGTCGCCTTCGTCGTGCCGATCGACACGCCCGGCGTCGACGTCGACAGCGTCGCCGTCACGCTCGTGGCCACGCCGCAGCCGTCGTTGGCGATCGTCACCGGGAGCTTGATGCACTCATCCTTGTTGACCACGCCGTTGTTGCTGGCAGCGCTGTCGTCGATCGTGTAGGAGCCGAAGTCGAACACGGGCGAGCCGGTCAGGCAGAAGTTCGCCGAGGCCGTGCCGCCGTTCGCGACCGAGACGCTCTGCGACTTCGACGCCGCGCAGAGCCGGCCCGGCGCGGAGGCGGAGATCGTGTACGAC
>JBKOUP010000393.1:0-3882 GCA_046723495.1 Acidobacteriota bacterium | reverse complement strand
ATGGTGATGCGGTCGAACGCCGAGACGTCCGCGACGACGTCGCCGACCGCGGCCACGCCCCGCGCGCGCAGCGCCTGCACGACGGGGGCGAAGAGCGCGTCGCGATCGAAGGTCCAGCGGCCGCCGAAGGAGGGATCGCCGCCGCCGCGAATGACGAGGTCAGCTCCGTCGAGGAAGACGTCGGTGGAGAGCTGACGCTCGAAGCCGAGGCAGGCGGCGGCGGTGGCGCCGGAGAAGAGCTTGCGGTTCGAGGCGGGGATGAAGAGCGTCTCCGCGTTCTTCGCGTAGAGCAGACGGCCGGCGTCGTCCTCGACTTCGATGCCCCACATCGCGTGCGGGATCCGCTTGGTGAGCGTGTCGATCTTCATCGCCAGCGGCGACTGCGTCGTGGCACATCCCGCGAAGAGGAGGAGCAAGGCAACTCTGCGCATCAGGCGAAGGGTAGGTCATCGAAGTGGGAGCGGTCGAGGTTGAGCTTCGCGGCGGCGCGGAGTTGGGGGTCTTTCGTGAGCGCGCAGATCTCGAGGTACTCGGCGTAGTCGCGGGAGAGTTTGTAGACCGGAGGCGAGGGGACAGGGGACAGGGGACGGGGGACAGGTGGTGGGTCGTCGCGAGTGAGGAAGTCGCGGACCCTTGGCTCGATGTGTTTGCCGCGCGCGGCTTCGAGGAGGAAGAGGGCGTGGGCGGATTCGATGTCGCCTTCGTTGGCGATGAACGCGTTCACGAGGCGCTCGTCGAGGTCCTCGGCGATCGTGCCGCGCTCGACGTAGGGCTCGCCGCGGTACGCGGTCATCTCCCAGATGCCGATGCGCAGCGCGGCGAAGCGGCCTTGCTCGCCGAGGATGGGGACGAGGCGCCAGGCGGCGTCGGCGACGATGAGCTTGTGGCCGAGGTCGTCGAAGTCGTCGGCGGCGGCGGCGAAGTAGTCGCGAGCGAGATCGGCGTCGTCGAGGCGCTTCGCGAGCCAGCGCTCGCCGCGCAGGCGGTCCGACGTGGCGATGGCCTCGAGGAGCTCGCCGGCGTCGCCGCGCTGGTCGTCGTCGATCGCCGGCGGGGTCATGATCGGCGGCTCGCTCCACGGCTGCCGGCTCTCCGCGGCGTACACCGCGCACTGCGTGACCACGTCGTCGAAGTACGGCTCGTCGCGCAGCGACCACGCCGCGAGGCACGCGAGCACGGCGTGCTTGCCGTGCTGCGACGGCGCGTAGGCGAGGACGGCGAAGCGGCCGATGGCTTTGAACGTTTCCTCGGAGCCGTGCCCGCCGCGGTAGGCGCGCACGGCCGCGGGGATGGCGGCGACGTCGCGCTCGATGAGCGGTTCGTAGAGCTCCGTCATGCTGAGCGAAGCGAAGCATCTCGGAATGGGAAGCTGGAGATCCTTCGCTTCGCTCAGGATGACGGGAAATCAATGCTTTTTCTTTTTCACCGGCTTGGCGGGCGCCTTCGCCGGCGCCGGCGCGGCGGCCGTCCCGCCCTCCCCTTCCGAGCGGCTGTCGTCGACCTCGACCGTCTGCGTCATCGCCGTATCGGTGGCGCTCTGGTCGGGCTTCGCCGCGGCGGGGGCGATCGTCTGCGTCTGCTGCTGCTGGGGATCGTTGCGGCGCTCTTTGTGACAGGCGACGACGAGGAGCGCGAGCGCGAGGATCGTTATCGTTGTTTTCACCGGAACCTCGCCTCGGGTCGTATGCAAATTCCCTGCGCTACAATGCCCGTCGCCATGGCGGAGCGGAGGCGAATCGGGATTTTCGGATGGGGTGTCGTGGCCCCGAAATCGCCCAACATCGACACGTTCGAGCGCAACCTCGAGAACGCCGGATCGTGGCTTTCGCCCTTTCGCGGCTACGGCCTTTCGAACTTCCTCGTCGGCATCCCCGAGTTCGATTTCGAAACATACCACGAGTGGTTCGAGGCCCGTTTTCCGCCGGCGAAGTTCGCGCAGCTCAAAGAAAAAATGGGATCGATGGCGCAGTACGCCATCGGCGCGTTCATCCAATCCCTCGGACAGAATCCCGGCATCGAGCAGTACCTGCAATCGCTCGGCACGGCCTGCCACGTCTACGTCGGCACCGGCGTCGGCGACCTCAAGACGCATTACGACGCCTCGATGCAGTACGAGCGCGCCCAGCGGCGCTGGAACGAGTTCTGGGCCGCGCCGGAGCGCTGCGCGGCGTTGCGCGCGCACACGGACGGCAACGCCGATCCGGCCGCGCCCCGCGATCTCGACGAGTTCCCGATCGGCTCGGAAGAGTGGATCGACGCCAAGCACGCCTGGGAGTCCTTCTGGGCGGCGAAGAGCGACGCGCTGCAGGAGTACCTGGCCGAGGCCGCGGCCATTCAGGGCGAGCCGGTGCCGCCGGCGTCGGGCTCGGCGAAGCTCAGCACGATCCGGCAGAAGCTGAACAAACTTCGCGCCCTCAATCGCAAGTGGGAGTGCCCCGAGGAGCCGTGGGCCTCGGTGTCGCCGAACCTGTTGTGGAACATCGACAACATCGGCGCCGCGCAGATCACCATGATCGGGCGCCTCGTCGGGACGTCGTTCGCGCCGGTCGGCGCGTGCGCGTCGTTCGGCATCGCCGTCAAGCTCGCCACCGACGCCATCCACCGCGGCGAGGCCAAGGCCGTCGTCGTCGGCATGTGCGATCCCCCGCCGCATCAGGTGCTGATCTCCGCCTTCTACAACGCCAACGTCCTCAGCGCGGACGCCGACGTCTCCCGTCCCCTCACGGCGCTCAAAGGGACGCACGTGTCCGGCGGCGCGTGCGTCTGGATCGTCGGCGACGCCGAGGCGCTGATGGCGAAGGGATTTCGCCCGCTGGGGATGGAGATCGTCGGCGTCGGCACGTCGTCGGACGCGCATCACATCATCACTCCGTCGAAGGGCGGGCCGCAGCTGGCCATCAAAGCGGCGCTGCAGGACGTGCAGGCCAGCGACGTGACGACGTGGGACATGCACGCCACGGCCACGCCGGGCGACGCCACGGAGATCGAGCACTCGCTGGAGCTGCTGCACCCCGACGTGCTCTTCACGGCGCGCAAGGGGACGTTCGGCCACGGGATGTCGGTGGGCGGCGGATGGGAGCTGACGGCGCAGCACCTCGGCATGTCGAAGGGACGGCTTTATCCGACTTCGCTGACCGAGGGCGAGCTGCACGCCGACGTGCGCGTGCACGACGCCAAGTTCGTGCAGGTCGAAGGATGCGCGGTCGAGCGCGGCGGCTACGCCGGCAAGCTGTCGATGGGCGTCGGGGGCACGAACTCCTGCGTGATCAGCCGGACGTGGGATCCGCAGTACCTCGAAGAGCAGCTGCAGCGCGCCGCCGAGACGCCGGCATCGCTGTGATCGTCCGCGCCAATCCGCAGCTCGAGCTCAAGCAGCTCGCCGAGCTCTCCGCCGAACAACGCCAGCCGTTCCTCGAGCTCGAACGCGATCCCGATTTCTACGGCCTCCTCATCGCCCGGCCGCCGCTGGCGATGAACGTGAAGTCGGTGGCGCGGACGGCGGCGGAGCTCTTCCGGACGTTGGCGACGCCGTCGCCGCTCGACGTCGACGACGACGTCGTGGATCTCGTGCTCGACAGCGTGCTGGAGATGGAGACGGACGAGGGCTTCGTCTCCGGCGCCGACGCGATGCCGCTCCTGGCCGCGCCGCCGTCTCCGCCCACGCTGCGCGACGCGATCGCGCGCCTGTCGCGCGAGGCGCTGCTGCACGCGCAGGACCTCGAGACGCGCGATCCGCAGGCGCTCATGCTGGCGCTCTATCTCTACAACCGCATTCCGATGTCGCCGTTCTGGAAATCGCGCTTCGCCGATGACCAGGCCATCCTCGCCCACCTCGGCGCCGACCGCGGCTCGCTGCGGGCGTTGCTCGAGCGAGGGTGGACC
>JBKOUP010000068.1:0-6102 GCA_046723495.1 Acidobacteriota bacterium | reverse complement strand
ACGCAGCGGTGCCCGATGTCGGTGTGGATCTGGTACGCGAAGTCGAGCGGCGTGGCCCCGCGCGGGAAGGCGAAGACGTCCCCCTTCGGCGTGAAGGTGTAGACCTCGTCCGGGTAAAGGTCGATCTTCAGCGAGTGCATGAACACCCGCGGATCCTTGATCTCCTGCTGCCACTCCACGAGCTGCCGCAGCCAGAGGAAGCTCGAGTCATCGGTCGACGCGCCGACCCGCCCTTCCTTGTATTTCCAGTGCGCGGCGATGCCCTGCTCGGCGATGAGGTCCATCTCCTTCGTGCGGATCTGCACCTCGAACGGCTGCCCCTTCTCCGCCACCACGGTCGTGTGCAGCGACTGGTAGAAGTTCGGCTTGGGCATGGCGATGTAGTCCTTGATCCTGCCGGGGACCGGGCGCCACGTCTGATGGATGATGCCGAGGGCCGCGTAGCAGTCCTTGACCGACGGGGTGATGATGCGGAAGGCGAGGTAGTCGTAGAGCTGGCCGATGTCGATGCCCTGCCGTCGCAGCTTCTGCCAGATCGAGTACATCGACTTCACGCGGCCGTTCACGTCGCCGGCGATCTCGTTGTCGCGGAGCTTCTTCGCGATCGTCTCCTTGACGCGGTCGACGAGCTCGCCCGACACGGCGATCCGCTCCTCGACCGACTTCTCCAGCTCCTCCGACTCCTTCGGATGGAGGTAGTGGAAGGAAAGGTCTTCGAGCTCGCTCTTGAGCCGTCCCATGCCGAGGCGGTTGGCGATGGGGGCGTAGATCTCCATCGTCTCCTTGGCGATGGCGATGCGCTTCTCCTCGGCCAGGAACTGCAGCGTGCGCATGTTGTGGAGGCGGTCGGCGAGCTTGACCAGGACGACGCGGAGGTCGCCGACCATGGCCAGGAGCATCTTCCGGAACGTCTCGGCCTGCTGCTCTTCCTTCGAGACGTAGGCGTAGCGGGAGATCTTGGTGACGCCGTCGACGAGCTCGGCGACGGCGTCGCCGAACATCTGCTGCAGCGTCTCCTTCGTGGTCAGCGTGTCCTCGAGGACGTCGTGGAGCAGCCCGACGGCGATGGAAGTCTCGTCGAGGCGCATCTCCGCGAGGAAGGAGGCCACTTCCAGCGGATGGACGAGGTACGGCTCGCCCGAGCTGCGCACCTGGCCGCGGTGCTCGCGGGCCGAGAAGATGTAGGCCCGCTCCAACAACTCCTGATCGAAGTCCGGCTTGTAGCTCTCGACTTTCTCGAGGATTTGTTCGAAGCGGATCATGGGCGGTTGAACAGTGCCGCGAATCGTAACAGTTCCGCCCGCAGGCGCTGCGTGGGGGCTTTTCCTCAGCACTGGTATTCCTCTTGCTCTGCTCGGTCTCGGGAAATTGCCGTCGCAGGCGCGCCGCGAGCGCGGTCCGCTGGGAGCGCCGGAGAGTTAAAAGGAGGTTGTTCACGTGAAACGTCTGATCTTCATCGTTCTCATCCTGGTAACTGCTCTCGCGGCCGTGCCCGCGTTCGCCGGTCCGGTGCCCTCGAAAACGGCGGCGAACCAGAGTCTCGACCAGCGGGCAGCGGACATCGCCGTCGTGCGCGACGTGCTCAGTCACGACGAGGTGGCTCGAGCCCTCCAGGCGCGCGGCTTCACCCGCGATCAGGTCGACCAGAAGCTGGCCCAGCTCTCGCCGCAGGATCTGCATCAGCTCGCGCAGAACCTCGACCAGCTCAACGCCGCCGGCCTGACGCGGCAGCAGTGGTACTGGATCGCCATCGGCGCGGCCGCGGTCATCCTGATCATCGCTCTCAGTTGACGAAGTGAAGGAGGTTCATCAGTGTCGAAGCGCTTCATCTTCAGCGTACTCATCCTCGTGACGATCTTGGGGGCCGTGCCGGGCTTCGCCGCGCCGGTGCCCTCGAAGACCGCGGCCAACCAAAGCCTCGACCAGAGGTCCGCGGACATCGCCGTCGTGCGCGACGTGCTCAGCCACGAAGAAGTGGCCAAGGCCCTCGCCGCGCGCGGCTACACCCGCGAGCAGGTCGACCAGAAGCTGGCCCAGCTCTCGCCGCAGGATCTGCATCAGCTCGCGCAGAACCTCGACCAGCTCCAAGCCGCCGGCCTGACGCAGCAGGAGTGGCTGTGGATCGCCCTCGGCGCCATCGCCGCGCTGATCCTCGTCATCGCCTTGAGTTGATGGTGTCGTTCCGCCGTTCTCGTCTCGTCCTAGCGGCGTTCGCGCCGCTAGGACTTCTTTTGTCGGCGTGCGTCACGCTCGCGCCGCGCTCCGCCCCCGCCGGCGCCGCCGCGCAGGTCATCCCCAACGTCCCGATGCTGAAGTGGGGCGTGGAGTCGTGCGGGGCGGGCTCGCTCTCGACCGTGCTGCAGCATTACGGCGACCCGACGACGATGGAGGCGTGGGACGCGGCGCTGCCGAAGATGCGCGGCGGCGTGCTGTCGATCGACATGCTCGTGGCGGCGCGCAAGCGCGGCTTCGATGCCCAGCTCGTCACCGGCACGGCCGACGTCGTCGAGTCGGAAGTTGCCGCCGGCCGTCCCGTCATCCTCATGCTCCGCGTGGTCGACTCCCTCGGCAGATCGTTCGACTTCTTCCACTACATCGTCGTCGACGGCGTCGACCGCGAGCGCGGCCTGGTGCGCACGCAGTGGGGCGACCGGCAGGGACGCTGGACGACGTTCGCCAAGCTGGAGAAGCCGTGGGCGGGCGGCGGCCACGCAGCGATCCTCATCCATCCGCGCGACGAGATGACCGAGCAGCTCCGCGCCGCCGTGGTGCTCGAGGACAAGGGCGACTACGACGCGGCGGCGAAGCGTTACCGCGATCTTCTCTCGCGCCACCCCGACTCCGCGCTGCTCTGGACGAACCTCGGCAACGCCGACATGCAGCTCGGCAAGCGCGCCGAGGCCGAGGCGGATTTTAAGAAGGCCGTCGACGTCGACCCCGGCGCGCGCGACGCCCTGAACAACCTGGCCGGGCTGCTCTAACCGCAGAAGCGCTTCGACGAGGCCGAGTCGTTCGCGCGCAAAGCGGCCGCGCTGCACGGCCCGGACTCGTACCTCGTGCTCGACACGCTCGCCCGCGTGCTGGCCGCGAAGGGCAACTGCACCGAGGCGCGGGCGACGTTCCAGCAGGCCAGCGCCGACCCGAAAGCGAAGCTCGACCCGCTCGTCTGCAATTAGCTAGGTAGTTTATCCCGCGCGCAGACGCGGGATCAGCGGTGCACCTGCGCGAATCGTGCTTGTGGCGCAATCTGCGCAGGTGCGCTCATGATCCCGCGTCTTCGCGCGGGATAAACTCCGCCGCGTGTTCTCGCGCCGCGCGCAGTGGAGCGCACCGCCGAATCGCCTCGCCATCGCGCGCGCGCGGCACCGCGGCCCGCTTCTCGACCTGACGAATTCGAACCCGACGAAGGCCGCCCTCGACTATCCCCTCGACGAGC
This sequence comes from Acidobacteriota bacterium, assembly GCA_046723495.1. Lineage (GTDB taxonomy): Bacteria > Acidobacteriota > Thermoanaerobaculia > Gp7-AA8 > Gp7-AA8 > DATDFB01. The sequence continues at coordinate 2,666 of JBKOUP010000068.1, read as the reverse complement.
TCGCCGAGGCCCTCTCTCGCGCCGCCCGCGCCAGCTACGACCCCGAGCCCCTCGGCCTCCCGATCGCGCGCGACGCCGTCGCCGAACATCTCCGCTGCGATCCGAGAGAGATCGTGATCACCGCTTCGACATCCGAGGCCTACTCATTCCTTTTCAAGCTCCTCTGCGATCCCGGCGACGTCGTCGCCACGCCCGTGCCGTCGTATCCGCTACTCGAGCACCTCGCCGCCCTGGAGCTCATCGAGCTGCGCCACGTCCCGCTCGAATGGCCCGGGCGTTGGGAGCTGGACGCGACGCGCATCCCGAAGGCCAAGGCCCTCGTCGTCGTCAACCCGAACAACCCCACCGGCTCGTACGTCCGCGAGCAACTCGACGCCGGCATCCCGATCATCAGCGACGAAGTTTTCCACGAATACGCCTTCACCGAGCCGGCGCCGTCGATCGGCACGTTCACCCTCGGCGGACTCTCGAAGTCCTGCGGCCTCCCGCATTTCAAGCTCGGATGGATCCGCGTTCGCGATCCGGAAGCTATCCCTGCGCTCGAGCTGATCGCCGACAACTTCCTCTCCGTGGCCACGCCGGTGCAGGTGGCCCTCCCCGACCTCCTGCGCATCGGCGCCGGCATCCGCGAGCGCATCCGCGAGCGCACGCGCACGAGCCTGCGCGCGCTGCGCGACGCGCTGGCCGGGAAACCGCACGCCCAGCTCCTCGAGCCCGAGGGGGGGTGGACGGCGGTCGTGCGCGTGCCGGCCACGACGACCGACGAGGATTTCGCCCTGAACGCGCTGCAGGAACGCGGTGTTCTCGTACAGCCGGGATATTTTTTCGACTTCGACCGCGACGGCTACTTCGTCGTGTCGCTGCTGACGGAACCCGAGATCATGCGGGAAGGAATCGCACGCATCACATGAAAGAGCACTGGACTCTCGACCCCGCCGTCACCTTTCTCAACCACGGCTCCTTCGGTGCCACGCCGCGCGCGGTGCTGGCGGTGCAGAGCGCGCTGCGCGAAGAGATGGAGCGCGAGCCGGTGCGCTTCCTGGCCCGCGAGATCGAGCCGCGCATCGACGCCGCCCGCGCCGTGCTGGCCGACTTTGTCGGCGCCGCGCCCGGCGACGTCGCCTTCGTCCCCAACGCCACCGCCGGCGTCAACGCCGTCCTCCGCTCCCTCGACCTCGACGAGCACGACGAGCTCCTCGTCACCTCACACGAGTACAACGCCTCGCGCAACACCCTCGACTTCGTGGCCATGCTCAACGGCGCGAAGGTCGTCGCCGCCGAAGTCCCCTTCCCCATCGACTCGCCCGACACCGTCGTGGCCCGCGTGCTCGAGAAAGTCACCGACCGCACGCGCCTTCTCCTCATCGATCACGTCACCAGCCAGACGGGCCTGATCTTCCCGATCGAGCGGATCATCGCCGAGCTCCGCGCGCGCGGCATCGACACGCTCGTCGACGGCGCCCACGCCCCCGGCATGCTGCCCCTCGACCTCCGCACCCTCGGCGTGGCCTTCTACACCGGCAACCTGCACAAGTGGGTCTGCGCACCGAAAGGGGCCGCGTTCCTCTACGTCCATCCGAACCGCCGCTACGAGATTCACCCGGCGATCATCAGCCACGGCGCGAACGCCGAGCGCCGCGACCGCAGCCGCTTCCACCTCGAGTTCGACTGGACCGGCACGTTCGATCCGACGGCGTGGCTCTCCGTCCCCGCGGCGCTGCAATTCCTCCCGTCGCTCGTCGACGGCGGATGGCCCGAGATCATGCACCGCAATCGCGAGCTGGCCCTCCGCGCCCGCGACCTTCTCTGCGACCGCCTCGGCATCGCTCCCCCCGCGCCCGACGAGATGCTCGGCTCGATGGCCGCCGTCCCCCTCCCCGATGCGACCAAGCCGCCGACGCCGTTCGGCGACGCCCTGCACGACGAGCTCGTCGCCGCCGGCTTCGAGGTCCCGGTGCAGAATTTCCCGCAGTGGCCGAAGCGCGTCCTGCGCGTTTCCGCGCAGCTTTACAACGAGGTCGGCGAGTACGAGCGCCTGGCGAACTTCGTGCAGCGTCTTTGCGCGCCATGAAAAGCCATTTCTTGATCTTTGCTGTCGCGCTCGCTCTGACATTCGCTGGCTGTAAGAAGAAAGAATCGTACGAGAACACGTCGTCGTCGACGACGGGCACGTCCGCCACCGACACCTCCTCGACGTACTCCTCGATGCCGGCGACGATCGACACGTCGAAGACCGGCACCGCCACCGCCGCTGCCGCGGCCACGCCGCTGAGCAAGGAGGACTCCGACTTCGCCATGAAGGCCGCCCAGGGCAACATGGCCGAGGTCAACGGCGGCACGACCGCGGCATCGAAGGGGACGTCGGCCGACGTCAAGAACTTCGGCAACCGCATGGTCACCGATCACGGCAAAGCGCTCGATGAGCTCAAGCAACTCGCGCAGACGAAAGGCGTCACGCTGCCGACCGACGTCAGCGCCGAACAGAAGGCCGAAGCCGACAAGCTCTCCAAGCTGAGCGGCAGCGCCTTCGACAAGGCCTACGCCGACGCAATGGTCAAGGACCACGAGAAGGACGCCAAGGAGTTCGAGAAAGCGTCGAAGGACACAAAGGATCCGGACCTCAAGGCGTGGGCGGCGTAGGTTCTCCCCGTCATCCAGGATCACCT
>JBKOUP010000230.1:0-3704 GCA_046723495.1 Acidobacteriota bacterium | reverse complement strand
TGCGTATTCAGCACCTCGAGGAGAGCTCCATGCGCAGGCTCGGGATCACCCTATTGACTCTGGTTGTGCTGGCCGGTGCGGCCGTCGTCGTCTACGCCATGTCGCGCGGCAAACGGCCGGACGGCTCGAAGGAAGTCGCCGTGACGACCGGCTCGATCGTCGAGAAGGCCGTCGCGGTCGGGCAGATCCAGCCGCGCCAGAAGTTCTCGGTCAAGTCGAAGATCTCCGGCATCGTGGCCAAGGCCCTCGTCCAGGTCGGCGACACCGTGCGCACCGGCGACGCCCTCTTCGAGATCGGCCCCGACCCGACGCCGATGGAAGTCACCGAGGTCGATCGCCAGGTCGACTCCGCCGGAGCGTCGTACAAGAGGGCGGAGGTCGACTACCAGCGCTCCCAGCAGCTCTCCGCCTCCGGCGTGATGCCGAAGTCCGATCTCGATCAGAAGCGCGAGGCCTTCGAGCTCGCCAGAGTGGCGCTGACGAAAGCGCAGCAGAACCGCGACCTCACCCGCAACGGGCGCCTCACCGTCTCGGGCACCGAATCGATCATCCGCGCGCCGGCCGCCGGCACGATCCTCACCCGCATCGTCAACCCCGGCGATCCCATCGTGCCGCTGACGTCGTACCAGCCCGGCACGGAGATGGCCACCGTCGCCGACATGAGCGACCTCATCTTCAAAGGGACCGTCGACGAGATCGACGTCGGCAAGCTGCGCGTGGGAATGCCGGCCCGGATCAAAGTCGGCGCGCTGCCGACCGACGTCGTCACCGGGCACGTCTCGCGCATCGCCCCGCAGGCGCAGCAGAAGGACGGCGCCACGCTCTTCGACGTCGAAGTCGAGCTCGATCCCGGCCAGAAGATCACCCTGCGCGCCGGCTACTCCGCCAACGCCGACGTCATCATCCGCGAGAAGAAGGACGTCATCACCCTCCCGGAGCGGCTCGTCACCTTCGAGGACGGCGGGAAGAAGGCCACCGTCGAAGTCCCGGCCGCCGATCCGAAGGCGCCGCCGAAAAAGGTCGTCATCAAGACCGGCATCTCCGACGGCATGAACGTCGAGGTCCTCTCCGGCTTGAAGAAAGGCGACAAGGTCATCGAGCGGCCGCCGAAGGAGATCTCGTAACGGCCCGCTCATGCAACTCAACCTCAAAGACGTCCTGCGCCAGCTCGTTTGCGACGTGCGAAGCGAGAAGCTGCGCACGTTCCTCACCGTCTTCGGCATCGTGTGGGGGACGGTGGCGATCAGCCTGATGCTGGCCTTCGGCACCGGCCTGCACAAGCAGCTCGTCAAGAACACGGCTGGGCTCGGCGACCGCATCGTCATCGCCTGGCCCGGGCTGACGTCGATTCCGTACGAAGGCCTCGGCAAGGGGCGGCGCATCCGCCTGCGCGAGGAAGACATCGAGAGCGCGCGCGCCCAAGTGCCGCGGCTCAAGGCCATCTCCGGCGAATACTCCGGCAACTTCAAGGTCGAGTACGGAACGAAGACGATGCCGGCCGACATCTCCGGGATCAACGCCGAGTTCGGATCGATGCGCAACCTCATCGCCGCGGCGGGGGGCCGCTGCATCGACCCCATCGACGTCGCCGACATCCGCCGCGTGGCCTTTCTCGGCGACAAGCTCGCCCACGACCTCTTCGGCGACGCTCCCGCCGTCGGCAAGACCATGCTCGTCAACCAGTCGCCGTTCCTCGTCATCGGCGTGCTGGAGAAGAAGTCGCAGGACTCGAACTACAGCGGCCCCGACGACCGCAAGATGTTCATCCCCTCCTCGACGTATCGCTCCCTGACCGGCGAGAAGTACATCAACAACTTCGTCTAACAGGCCTTCGCCGCCGCCGAGACCAAGCCGGTGACGCAGGCCTTGCGCGTGGCCCTGTCGCACACGCTGCGCTTCGATCCGAAGGACAAGGAAGCGCTGCAGATGTGGGACACCACCGAGCAGTTCGTCTTCTTCGACACCTTCATGCTCGCCTTCAACGGGTTCCTCGGCATCGTCGGCGTGCTGACGCTCGTCGTCGGCGGCATCGGCGTGTCGAACATCATGAACGTCGTCGTGGAAGAGCGGACGCGCGAGATCGGCATCAAGATGGCCCTCGGCGCGAAGCAGCGCTGGATCCTGTCGCAGTTCCTGATCGAGACCATGCTCGTCACGCTCATCGGCGGCGCGATCGGCTTCGCCATCTCCCTCGGTGTCTGCGCGATCTTTCCGGAGTCGCTCGTCGAGTACGTCGGGCGCCCCGAGGTCTCGCCGATGGTGGCGCTGCTGACGGCGGGCGCCCTCGGCCTCGTCGGCCTCGTGGCCGGCTACTTCCCGGCGCGCGACGCCGCGCGCCTCGATCCCGTCGTGGCCATGAAACTATGAAACACGATCTCAACGTCATCGTCAGCCTCTTCGCCACCTCGTCGCGGCTGCAGAAGAAGCGCGCCTACCTGACCATTGCGGCCATCGCCTGGGGCACGGTGGCCATCCTGCTGCTGCTGGCCTTCGGCGAGGGACTGAAGCGGCAGCTCGACAAGAACCGCCGCTCCACCGGCGAGAACATCGCCGTGATGTGGCCGGGTGAGACGACGAAGCCGTGGAAAGGCATCCCGCCCGGCCGTCGCATCCGGCCGCGCATCGACGACTTGCCCTTCATCCGCGAGCGCATGCCCGAGCTGCGCGCCGTCGTCGGCGAAGCCGTGTCGTGGCGCACGAACCTCACCAACGGCAGCAAGACCCGCGCGACCCGCGTCATCGGCGTAAGCTGGGAGTACGGCGAGGCCCGCAAGCATTACGCGCAGGGCGGGGGCCGCTTCCTCACGCCGGAGGACGACGTCCAGCGCCGGCGCGTCGTCTTCCTCGGCGACGAGCTGGCCAAGGACCTCTTCGGCGGCGCCAGTCCCGCCGGACGGATCCTGCTCGTCAACAACGCCCCCTACACCGTCATCGGCGTCATGCAGCACAAGACGCAGATGGGGATGTACGGCGGACCGGACTCGAACCACGCCATCATTCCTATCTCCACGTTCCGCGCGCAGTTCGGCCGGGAGACGCTGAGCAACCTCCTCATCGAGACGAACACGCCGGGCGAGATGGCCGCCGAGCTCAAGAAGCTGAACCGGATCCTCGGGCCGAAGTTCGGCTACGACCCGACCGACGATCGCGCCTTGGGGGCCTGGGACATGGTCAAGTCTTCCCAGACGGGCGCGAAGATCACCCTCGGCATCGAGCTGTTCCTCGGCATCGTCGGGGCGCTGACCTTGCTCATCGGCGGCGTCGGCGTGGCCAACATCATGTACGCCGTGGTCAAGGAGCGCACGCGCGAGATCGGCGTGAAGATGGCCCTCGGCGCGAAGTCGCGCTGGATCATCTGGCCGTTCGTGCTGGAGGCCCTGCTCTATACGTTCATCGGCGGCGCGCTCGGGATCATGATCGCGACGCTGATCGCCGCCGCGGCGACGTTCCTTCCCGTCGAGAGCAACGAGGTGATGTCGTTCCTCGGCCGGCCGACGCTCTCGCCGCAGATCGGCCTGGCGACCTCGCTCATCCTCGGCATGATCGGTCTGATGGCCGGCTACTTCCCCGCACGACGCGCCGCGCGCGTCGATCCGGCGGCGACGTTACGTTATGAGTAACGGTTCCTCGGGTCCTCGGGTCCTCGGGTCCTCGGTGGTTTTCCCCGAGGACCCGAGGAACCGAGGAACCGAGGACCCCTGACA
>JBKOUP010000337.1:0-2849 GCA_046723495.1 Acidobacteriota bacterium | reverse complement strand
GCTTGCCGAGTGCTACCATGACCGCAATGAAGAAGCTCGTTTTCCTGCTGATTGCTTTGCTTCCGATCTCAGCAGGTGCCCAGTCCTCCGCAATCAGTTCCGACGATTCCTACGAGTTCATCCAGGCCAAGCTGGCGGCCGCGGATGGGCGCTTCGACGAAGCCTTGGCAAAGCTCGACAAGCTCGTCGCCAAGAGTCCCGACGATCCCGTGTTGCAGTACGAGCGGGCCATGATTCTGATCGATGCCTCGCGCATCGATGACGCCGAGGCTGTGCTGCGCAAGGTCGTGGCCACCAAGCCCGACTTTTACGACGCGCAGCGCATGCTCGGGCGGATCATCATCGACCGCGCCGGCTCCGACCGCGCCAAGATCGACGACGCCCTCACGCATCTGCAGGCCGCGTTCAAGATCTACCCCGACGACCTCGCCACCGGCATGGGCGTCGCCCAGATCCTCCTGAACGGCGGCCGTTGGGCGGACGCCGAGAAAGTCCTTGGCACGATGCTCGAGCGCGCCCCCGACCAGCGCGCCATCAACTACATGTACGGGCAGGTGCTGACCAAGCTCGGGCGCGGCAACGAGTCGCGGCAGTATTACGAGCGCGCCGTCGAAGTCGACCCGACCTTCGGCCCGGCCGTGCAGCAGCTCGTCGACATCTACGAAGCGGAAAACGACTACGCCAAGGCCGCCGCGGTGCTGCAGCCGCTCATCGCCGAAGATCCGGTGAGCATCGAGCTGCAGCGGCGGCAGGCCTATCTCTACCTGCGCGCCGGCGAGACGGAGAAGGCCCGCGCGGAGTTGAAGACGCTCGTCGACGCCGATCCGAAGGACACGCGCTCGCTCTTTTATCTCGCCGAGGCCTACAACGATCTCGAGCAATACGGCGAGGCCGACAAGATCTACCGCAAGCTCCTCGAAGTCACGCCCGACGATCCCGACGTCCTGGCCAGCTACGGCCTGAGCCAGAGCTCGCAGCACAAGTTCGACGAAGCCAAGAAGACGTTCGAGGCGCTGCAGAAGCTTCCCGAGCTGCCCGACAACCTCGGCGTGCTGGCCAAGACCCAGCTCGGTTGGATCGCTCTGCAGAAGGGCGACAACGCCACGGCCATCGATCAGTCCCGACAGGTGCTCGTCTTCCGCGACAAGCCAAACGCGCAGGCGGTGAACACCGCCCTCGAGGCCATGAAGAGGCAGAAGAAGTACGCCGACGCCGTGGCTCTGCTGCAGCCGCTCGCCGACAAATACTCGAGCGATCCGTTCGTGAACGCGCGCTACGTGGAGTTCCTGCTGCGCGCCGGCGAGAAGGAGCGCGCCAAGGCGGCCGCGGCGACGCAGGTGAAGTTCGGCGTGCGCAACACCGTCGGCGCGGCCGAGGCCTACGTGCAGAATGAGCAGTACTCCGATGCGCTGGCGCTGCTGAAGGACGCCTTGAAGGCGAAGCCGGACGAGGTCGACCTGCAGTTCGAGCTCGGCTCCGCGTACGAGCGCGCCGGCAACAAGGCCGAGGCGGAGAAGGTCTTCCAACAGATCCTCGAGAAGCATCCCGACAACACGCAGACGCTGAACTACCTCGGCTACATGTGGGCCGAGAGCGGCGTGAATCTCGAGCGCGCCCAGTCGATGCTGCAGAAAGCGGTGGCCGCGGAGCCGCGCAACGGCGCCTACATCGACTCGCTCGGCTGGGTTTACTACCAGCAGGGGAAGCTCGATCTCGCCGAGAAGTTTCTGACGGATGCCGCGCGCCTGCTGCCGCGTGACGCTACGGTGCACGAGCACCTCGGCGACGTGGTGGCCAAGCGCGGCGACGCCGCGCGCGCCCTGGAGATCTATCGCGCCGCGCTGAAGCTCGAGCCCGAGGCCAAGGACGAGGCCAAGCTGCGCTCGAAGATCGCCGAGATCGAGAAGCAGAAGACGGCGGCGCAGCGGTAGTGAAGGTTCTTGGTTCTTCGTTCTTAGTTCTTAGTTTGGCGCTGGCATGTGCTTGCGCCACGCGTCCGCCCGCGGGCGAGCCGCTCGCGCCCGTCGCGGCCGCGACATCCGAGGAGGCGCTGCGCATCCTCCATGCGCGTGCCGCGGAGCTGCAGGGTGCGCGCAGCCTCATGCGCATGCGCGCCACCAGCGGCGAACGCGTGCAGTCGTTCAAGGCCCAGCTGCAGCTCGATGCCCATGCGATGCTCCTCACCGCCTACACGCCGCTGAACACGACGGCCATGCGCGTCTACGCCGACGACAGCGGCGTCGTCTTCACGAACGACCTGGAGCAGACGGCCTGGCAGGGGAGCACCGCGGACTTCGCGCGCAACTTCGGCTTCTTCGGCGAGCTCGCGCCGCGCGACGCCGCGCTGCTGCTAATCGGATTGCCGGCACCGCATGCCACGACGTACGAGGCCACGCCCGCCGGCCTGGCGCGCGCCACTGCGGGCGACGTGACGATCACGTACGCGCCGCCGTCGTTCCCGCCGTCGCGGGTCACCGTTGCGCGCGGCGCGCGGACGCTCGAGATCGAGTCCCTCGGCACGGTGGCCTCGTCCGAGCGCGTCGCGCCGTTGCGCGTGCCGCCCGGCTACCGCTGCTGCGTCGCGCCGAAGCTCTGATGGACGTCCGCGCCTACGCGAAGATCAACCTCGGCCTGCGCGTCACAGGGAAGCGCGCCGACGGCTACCACGACATCGAGACGATCTTCCAGACGATCTCGCTCCACGACACGCTCACCTTCACGCCCGCGAGCGCGCTGACGCTGACGTGCGATGCGCCCGAGATCCCCACGGACGAGACGAACCTCGTCCTCCGCGCCGCGCGCGCGGCGGGCGCGCCGCCGGTGTCGATCGCGCTGCGCAAGCGCATTCC
>JBKOUP010000080.1:0-8402 GCA_046723495.1 Acidobacteriota bacterium | reverse complement strand
CGTCCCGCCCGAGTAGTAACTGGCAGTGGCATAGTTGTAGGTGGAGCCGGGGTACACGGCCGAGGTGGTGCTGATGGTGGCATTCGGCTGCGTCGTCACGGTCACGGCAATGGAGCTCGAGGCGGCGCTCGGGCAGCCGTTCGCCGTGACGGTCGCCGTATAGCTGCCGCTCGCAGTGGCCGTGTATGTCTGGTTCGTCGCGCCGCTGATCGGTGAGCCGTTGAGCAGCCACTGATTGCCGCTGGCGACGCTCGAGGTCAGAACGACGCTGCCGCCGGTGCAGAACGACGTCGGGCCGCCGGCGGAGATCGTCGGCGCCGCGGGCGTCGCGTTGATGACGACGCTGGTCGTGCCGGGAGCGGACGGACAGCCGTTGACGCTGATGACGACGGAGTACGTGCCGGCGTCGGCGGCGGCGATGCCCGTCTTCGTCGGCGTGCGCTGCGTGGAGGTGAAGCCGTTCGGGCCCGTCCACGCGTACGTCGCGCCGGCGACGAGCGGTGTCGAGAGCGAGATCGTCCCGCCGGTGCAGTACGGGCCGGTGTTCGATGCCACCGGCGTGGCCGGCGTGGCGTTGACGACGACGTTCGTGCTGCCGATGGCCGAGGTGCAGCCGTTCACGGTCACGCTGACCGAATACGTGCCGGCGAAGGACGCCGTGGCGTTCGCGCGCGTCGGGTTCTGCAGCGTGGAGGTGAAGCCGTTCGGGCCCGTCCACGCGTACGTCGCGTTCGCGACCGCGGGCGTCGTCAGCGTGATCGTTCCGCTGGGGCAGAACGGGCCGCCGTTCGACGCGGTCGGCGTGGCCGGGAAGCTGTTGACGACGACGTTCGTCGTGCCGGCGGCGGAGGTGCAGCTGTTCGCGGTCACGGTGACGGAGTAGGTGCCGGACGCGGAGGGGCCGGCGCCGGGGATCGTCGGCGTGCGCGACGTCGAGGTGAAGCCGTTCGGGCCGGTCCAGGCGTATGTTGCGCCGGCGACGGCGGGGGTGGAGAGCGAGACCGTGGCCCCATCGCAGTACGGGCCGCCGTTCGACGGCGTGGGCGTGGCCAGGGCGTTGACGGCGACGCTCGTCGTGCCGGCGGCCGAGGTGCAGCCGTTGACCGTGACGGTGACGGAGTACGTGCCGGCGTCGGCGGCGGTGGCGTTCGCCTTCGTCGGATTCTGCAGCGTGGAGGTGAAACCGTTCGGACCGCTCCACGCGTACGTCGCGCCGGCGACCGTGGACGTGAAGAGGGCGATCGTGCCGCCGCCGCAGAACGGACCGGCGTTCGATGCCGTCGGCGTCGCCGGAGGCGCGTTGACGACGACGATCGTGTCGCCGGCGGAGGAGGTGCAGCCGTTGAAGAGCGTGACGGAGTACGTCCCGGCGTTGGCGAGCGTGGCGCCGGCGATGGTCGGATTCTGCAGCGTGGAGGTGAAGCCGTTCGGACCGCTCCACGAGTACGTCGCGCCGGCGACGGTGGGCGTGGAAAGCGCGATCGTGCCGCCGGGGCAGTACGGACCGCCGTTCGACGCGGTCGGCGCCGCCGGCGTGGTGTTGACGACGACGTTGGTGCTGCCGGCGGTCGACGTGCAGCCGGGCGCGGTGACGATGACGGAGTACGTGCCGGCATCGGAGGCGGCGGCGTTCGGGGTGACGGTCGGGTTCTGCACCGCGGAGGTGAAGCTGTTCGGGCCGCTCCAGGCGTACGTCGCGCCGGAGACCGTGGGCGTCGAGAGCGTGATCGTGCCGCCGACGCAGGCCGGGCCGCTGTTCGTGGCCACGGCGGCGCCGTTGCCGTCGATGACGGTGGTCGTGCCGGCGGCGGAGGTGCAGCCGTTGACCGTGACGGTGACGGAGTAGGTGCCGAAGTCGGCGGCGGTGGCGCTGGCGCGCGTCGGGTTCTGCGACGCGGAGGTGAAGCTGTTCGGGCCTGTCCACGCATACGTTGCACCGGCGAAGGTCGGCGTGGAGAGGGCGATCGTGGAGCCTTCGCAATACGGGCCGCCGTTGCTGGCGGTCGGCGTCGCGGGCTTGGCGTTGACGACGGCACTCGTGGAGCCGGCGGCGGAGGTGCAGCCGCCGACCGTGACGGTCACGGAGTACGTGCCGCCGTCGGCCGCGGTGGCGTTCGCGCGCGTCGGATTCTGCAGCGCCGAGGTGAAGCCGTTCGGGCCCGTCCACGCGTACGTCGCGCCGGCCACGGTCGGCGTGGAGAGCGCGATCGTGCCGCCTTCGCAGTACGGGCCGGTATTGTTCGCCGTTGGCGTCGCGGGAACCGCGGTATTGACGGCGACGCTCGTCGAGCCGGCGGCGGACGTGCAGCCGTTCACCGTGACGGTGACGGAGTATGTGCCGGCGTCGGCCGCAGCGGCGCTGGCCTTCGTTGGATTCTGTAGCGCGGAGGTGAAGCCGTTCGGGCCGGTCCACGCGTACGTCGCGTTCGCGACCGTGGGCGTGGAGAGGGCGATCGTGCCGCCGGCGCAGTACGGGCCGCCGTTTGCGGCCGTCGGCGTCGACGGGATGCTGTTGACGACGACGTCGGTCGAGCCGCCCGCGGAGGTGCAGCCGTTCGTCGTGACGGTGACCCAGTACGTGCCGGCGTCGGCGGCGGTGAGGCTCGCCTTCGTCGGGTTCTGCTGCGTGGAGGTGAAGCCGTTCGGGCCGCGCCACGAGTACGTCGCGCTGGCCACGGTGGGCGTGGTGAGGTTCAGTTGCTGGCCGGCGCAGAGCGGGCCGTTGTTGGCCGGCGTGGGCGTCGATGGCAGCGGCGTGACGACGACGCTCGTCGTTCCCGCCGGCGAGGTGCAGCCATTGACGGTGACGGTCACGGAGTACGTGCCGCCGTCGGCCGCCGTCGAGATCGGGCGCGTCGGATTCTGCAGCGCCGAGGTGAAGCCGTTCGGGCCGGTCCAGGCGTAGGTCGCGTTGGCGACGGTGGCCGTGGAGAGCTTGATCGTCGCGCCGGCGCAGTACGGGCCGCCGTTCGACGGCGCGGGCGTGGCCGGAGTCGGATTCGCCGTCACGACCGTCGCCGCCGACGGCGCGCTCGTGCAGTTGTTCGCGGTCGTGGTGACGGTGTAGCTGCCGGTGACGGTGGCGTTGTAGGTGGTGCCGGTCGCGCCGGCGATGATGCCGCCGTCGCGGTACCACAGGTTGCCGCTGGCGGCGCTCGAGGTCAGCGTGACGCTGCCGGGGGCGCAGAAGGTCGTGGCGCCGCCGGCGGAGATCGTCGGCGTGGCCGGCGGCGTGCAGGTCGGGCAGGGGCCGGGGCCGGCGGTGTTGTCGATGAGGCCGGCCACGGTTCCGGAGAACTGCGCACACGTCGACGAGCTGCCGCCGGAAGAATTGACGACGACGATGAAGTCGGAGAGCGCCGGGACGTTGAACGAATAGGAGATGCTGCCGGTGCCTTGGCCGAGGCCGTAGACGGCGCTGTCGCCGAGGTATTTGGTGCAGACCGCGGCGTTCGGGTCGTAGGTGCTGCCGAGGTAGGCCACGCTTTCGATGTCGCTATCGCTGCTGGCGGTGCAGGCGGCGTTGATGGTGACGGTAATGCAGGCGGCAGCGCCGCTGCTGTTGGTGAACTTGAACGACTTGTAGTGGTACCCGCCGCCGCCGACCCCGCCGGTGCAGTTCTTGCCGCTGCAGGTGCTGGGGACGCCGTCGCGGGAGATGCGATCGGGTTGCGACGGATCGCTGACAGCGAGCGAGCTCGTCGGAATCGTCTGACTGCTGCCCGAGCTGCAGGTCGGCAGGCTGAAGGTAACGGACTTGTTGCCGCCGGTGTAGCCCAGATTCAGCGTGAGCGCGATCGGCGTCCCGCAGACGAAGCTCGACGACGTCTGGAGCCTGAAGGGAACGGAGCTCGTGCCGTTGGCGTCGACGGCGAGGTTCGGGAAGAACGTCGTCGCCTGCGTGATCGTCACGCCGGCGGTCGTCGTCGACAACGTGCCGGCGATGTTCGACTCGTTCGCGCAGCCGGCGTTCGTCAACGTCACGTTGAGGTTGACGCACTCGTTGCGGTTGATCACGCCGTTGTTGTTGCCGTTGGCGCTGTCGTCGACGGCGGCGGACTTGAATTGGACGTTCGACGTGCCGGTCATGCAGAAGTCCTGCGTGACGACCTGGTCGGCGATGACGATGACGGACACGGTGGCGGGCGAGCTCGACGAGCAGTTGCGGTCCGCCGCGGCGGCGGAGACGGTGTACGTCCCCGGCGGCACGGCGATCGTGTAGTGTCCGGCAGCGTCGGTGCTGCTGCTGTAGCCGGCGGTGGTCGAGACGAGGACGCCGCTGATCGGCGTTCCGCTGGCGCAGGAGGTGACGGTGCCGCTGATGTCGCCCCACGAGGCCGGCGTGCACGAGGGGAACTTGAACGAGGCGATGCGCGTGGCCCAGTTGAAATCGCCGTTCGCCGGCTCGTACTCGTTCGTGTACCAGAAGGTGCACTGGTCGACGGGATCGAGGGTCATGGAGCTGTAGTCGCCCCAGCGGTTGTAGTAGTACTGGACGCCGCCGCCCGCCTGCATCAGGGTCTCGGTGCCGAGGGTGTTGAGCGGATCGGTGCCGAGGCGGCCGTTGACGTAGATGGAAGGCTTCGTGGTCGTGCTGGAGCGGCTGTAGCCGAGCGCGATGTTGTGGTCCTTGTCCATCGCGATCGAGCCCATCCAGCGGTAGTCGCTGTCGGGGTCGAAGACGCCGGACTGATAGACCGTCGGCGTCGTCGTGGAGCTGCCGGCATTGCGGAACTCGAACCATTTGATCGCGCCGTGGGCCGGCGTGCTCGCGGAGCCGGGAACGGTGATGTTTGCGACGATCGATTCCTGCGGCGGGCTGCCGCCGAAGTTGCGGTACGCCACCCGGTACATGAAGTGCTGGTCGAGGTTGTCGAGGTCGTCGTACCCCGAGGCCGGCGGCGGCTGGGGGACGCAATCGCGGCCGTAGCTGTTGTTGACGCACGGCGGGATGCCCCACGAGGCGCTGATCTGCGTTTCTGTCAGGGCGATGGTCGGGGTCGTTCCCCACGTCACGGCGACGCGCGTGGAGTCGACGAGCGACGTCGACACGGGATCGGGTCCGAGGACGAATTCGGCTTCGCCGGGAGGCGGCGGAATGTCGCTGTCGAGATCGGCCGGAAGGAAACCATACTGCGGATAGCCGCCATATTTCTTGAGGTCGGCGCTGAGCATGCGGGCCGGCTGCCCGCTGATCATCTTGTCGCGCTCGAAGGCGTAGATGCGCGCGGCGATGAGCGCCGAGCCGCTGCTGTTGAAGATGTGCGCGGCCATGTAATAGGCGTCGGACCAGACGGCCGTGTGCGGGTAGTCGACGAAGTTGGTCGCGTCGGTGACGAAGTCGTACAGGTACCAGGAGCCGGTGGCATCGCTGGTGGCGGAGACCGCGACGCACTGATGCGAGAAGCTCGGACTGCCGTAGACCACGAGCTGCGAGAGCACCCATCGTCCGGCGATGAGGTCGTAGCTGACGACGGGATCGCCGTCGTTGTGCGAAGCGCAGATGCCGCCGAGCGGCTGGAAAAGGGTGTTGCCGGCGGCGGGGCCATAGAGTTTCTTGCCGCTCTTGTCCCAAATGGCGAAGCTGACGTTGTTCCACTGGACATACTGCGTGGCGCCGACGCGCCCGTTCGTATCGGGAGGAAGGGCGCTGACCGAGTACCCCGAGAGGCCGCTGCCGACGCCTTCAAAGCTGACGCCCGAGGACACCGGCGCGGACTTGACCGGACCGTTCGCCCGCTGCCGGTGAGGCTCGGCCTCGGGCGAAGCAGTATCGGTCGGCCGATCGGGATGGACCGGCTCTTGTTTCTCGGACTCGGGCTCGCCGCGGAACGGCGGCGGAATGATCGGCATCTTGCTCAGCGGCGGCGTGTGGACCGGATGCACGGTCGCCATCGGCGGCGGCCCTAGGTAGGGCTCGAGGTTGGGCTGCGGCTTCCGGACTTCGCGCGGCGGACGCCGCCCCTCAGGGCCATTGATCGCAGCCTCGGCCCGCTTCGGCGCCGCGTGCAGCGCCTGCCACAGCGCGCTGGCGCAGCGGAGCGACGGCGGCAAATGGCTTTTGCTCGCGTACGCGGCGGCCGGATCGCTCTTCCCCACCGTGGCCTGGGCGACGATTTTCTTCGTCAGCACGCCGCGGCATTCCGGCACATCGAGCTGTGATGGAAGCGCAAAGGCGCTGCCGGACAACAGCATCAGTACGGTGGAGGCGATAGAAAATCGCCAGAGAGGCAAGTGTGAGGCGCTCGACATGTTATTGGACCTGGAGGACCGGCCGGCATGATCGCTCAAGACGCCGGATTCCACAACCACCCAAGGGGGTAGTTGCTGAATGCCTAACGTACGGCGCGGCGAGCTCGGCCGTCCAACTCCGGAGCCTCTATTTTTTTCGCGTAGGCGGCAAAGAGCTCGGTCGGCCCGCGCCAACGCAGGCGCTCGACGTCGTCGAACAGCGGCGCATCGCTGCGCAGCGTGGCCAGCGTGCGGAAGAGGAGAGCGAGCTCGCGCTGCTCATTGAGCGTCGCGGCCAGGCGCCCGCTGCCGGCGACACCGGCGCGCCATTCGCCGGCGTCGGCGGGGATGGCCTCGATGTGCTCGAAGCGTGCGAGCACCGCGGCCGCCGACTTCGCTCCGAAGCCGGCCAGGCCGGGATAGCCGTCGGCGGCGTCGCCGACGAGGGCGAGGTAGTCGGGGATCGACGTCGGAGCGACGCCGAATTTCTCGCGCACGCCGCCGTCGTCGCGCACTTTGCCGCTCTTGCGGTCGACCTGCACGACGCGCTCGGCCACGACGCATTGCGCGAGATCTTTGTCGGGCGTCCAGATGCAGACCTTCTCCACGTCCGGATTTGCCGCTGCGAGTGCCGCGGCCGAGGCGAGGGCGTCGTCCGCTTCCAGCTCGACCATCGGCCAGACCACGACGCCCATCGCCGCCAGCGCCTCCTCGAGCGGATGGAACTGCGCCCACAGCGCGGCCTCGATGCCGGCGCCGGTCTTGTAGCCGTCCCACAGCTCGTTGCGGAAGGACTCGATGACGTGGTCGGTGGCGACGCCGATGTGCGTCGCGCCGGTCTCGATCATCTGCAGGACCATCTGCAGCACGCCGCGCACGGCGCCAAACGGCGGGTCGCCTTTCTTCATCCGGCGGATGCCGTAGAAGTGGCGAAAGAGCTCGTAGGTGCCGTCGATGAGATGGACGATCATTTGCCGGCGGAGCGCATGAGGAGCTCAGGCTTCGGCGCGTGCTGCAGCGCCGCCGGCAGGCGCACGGCGCAGCAGGCTTTCTCGAGCATGGCCCGGTCGCGCTGCATCTGGCGGTCGTCGGCGATGCCGGCCAGCAGGCAGTCGAGCACACGCGCCTGCCCGCCCTCGGCGGGACGGACGAGGCGGTAGTGCATCCACTTCCCTTCGCGGCGCGCGGCCACGATGCCGGCGTGACGCAGGATGCCGAGGTGGCGGGAGATCTTCGGCTGCGACTCGCCGAGAATCTCGACGAGGTAGCAGACGCAAAGCTCGCCGCCGGCGAGGAGGTTGAGGAGCCGCAGGCGGGTCTTGTCGCCGAGGGCCTGCAACAACGCGACGATGTCGGTCTTCACGGCCGGAGTATAACGTCCGCATGCGCACGACCATTGCCGTCCTCGCCCTCGCCTTCGCAGCGACGTCCTTCGCCCAACAGCAGGAGCCGATCAACGCTGACCGTCCCGGCATCGCCGACGGCAGCCAGCCGGTCGGCCGCGGCGTGTTCCAGGCGGAGCTCGGCGGCGAGCGCGATCACTTCGCCGACAGCGACGTGCACGTCCTCTCGACGCCGCTGTTGCTGCGCTACGGTCTCACCGCGCCGCTGGAGCTGCGCGTCGAAGGCAACGGCTACGCGCGCTTGACGGCGCCGGGCTTCCACACGTCGGGCTGGACGCCGACGTCGATCGGCTTCAAATACCATTTCCTCGACAAGCCCTCCCTCGGCATCATCGCGCGCTGGTTTCCGCCGTCGGGCAGCGGCGATTTCAAGTCCGAGCACCCTGCCGCGGACCTCCGCCTCGCCGCCGACGTCGACCTCAGCGAGGCGTGGTCGCTGAACCCGAACGTCGGCGTGAGCACGAGCAACGACGGCGGCGGCCGCTTCACCGCCGCGCTGGCGGCGCTGACGCTGCAGTACAACGTGTCGAAGACGTTCAACGTGTTCGTCGACGGCGGCCTGCAGTCGCCGGAGTCGAAAGGAGGCTCGGCCGCGCTGCTCCTCGACACCGGGGCGGCCTGGATCGTCGGCAACGACACGCAGCTCGACGTCGAGGCCGGCTGGGGCGCGCGCGGGCAGTCGCCGCCGAACGTCTTCATCGGCGCGGGGATCAGCCGCCGCTTTTGATGAAGTACAAGCGGATCGACTTGCCGACGCGCTCGTAGGGG
>JBKOUP010000458.1:0-14149 GCA_046723495.1 Acidobacteriota bacterium | reverse complement strand
GATCAAGCCGCCGCCGCCGATCGCCGTCATCACGGTTTTCACCGTCGGCAGGTCTTCCATGATCTCGAGACCGAGCGTGGCGTTGCCGGCGACGAAGTCGTGATCGTCGAACGGATGGATGAACGTTCCTTCGACGCCCGGGAACGCGCGCGATTCCATCGCCTGCCAGCAGGCGTCGAACGGCGCCTTGACGATGTGCGCGCCGAGCTTGCGCATCCGCTCCAGCTTCGTCTCCGGCGCGGTCTCGATGGCCACGACGGTGCACGCAATCCCCGCGTCGCGCGCGGCGAACGCGACGCCTTGCCCCGCGTTGCCCGCGCTGATCGTCCACACGCCCTTGCTCCGCGCCTCCGGCGACAGCAGTTGCACCGCGTTCGCCGCGCCGCGGATCTTGAAGGCGTTGATCGGCTGCAGCGTCTCGAGCTTGAGCCACAGCTCCGGCTCGCCGCGGTCGTGGCGCAGGCGCACCAGCGGCGTGCGCGTGATCGTGTTCTTGATGCGCTCGCGCGCGGCGTAGATCTCGTCGAGCGAGACCGGGCGGACGGGCGGTGGGGCGACGCTGCTCATGAAATGCAGCATGCAGAATGCGGAATGCAGAATGCAATAGCCGACTGCATGGAAAACGCACTGAACGTCAACGAACCGGAGCGGTGGATTGCCGTGGTTGGCGGCGCGGCGCTGGCGGCGTACGGGCTGACGCGGCGGTCGCGCGGCGGTCTTTTGCTCGCCGGACTCGGCGGGTTTTTCATCTGGCGCGGCCTGGCCTCTCCGCGCGCGGAAGGCGGCGAGAACGTCAGCGTGCCGTATGGGCGCGGGATTCGCGTCGAGGAGTCGGTGACGTTCAATTGCGCGCCGGATCAGGTGTATCGCTATTGGCGGAACTTCGAGAACCTGCCGCGCTTCATGTCGCATCTGAAGTCGGTGCAGGTGCTCGACGACAAGCGCTCGCATTGGGCGACGAAAGGTCCGGCCGGCAGCGACGTCGAGTGGGACGCGGAGATCATCAACGAGATTCCGGACGAGCTGATCGGCTGGCGCTCCGTCGACGACTCGCAAGTGTCGCACGCCGGGTCGGTGCACTTCACACGGTCCATGCGCGGCGGCACCGAGGTGCGCGTCCTCCTCCGGTACGACCCGCCGGGCGGCAAGGCCGGCGCAGCGATCGCCAAGCTCTTCGGCGAGGATCCGGCGAAGCAGGTGCGCGAGGACCTGGTCACGTTGAAGCTGATGCTGGAGTCGGCGCGAAGAGCAGCAGATCGAGGCTGAACGTCACTTCGCGCTCGTCGCCGGGACGCGTGCCGCGATACGACGAGAGCGCGACGTCGGCGACGTCGACGACCGCCGTCTTCGTCACGCGGCGGTGTTCCAGCAACGTGAAGCTCGCGAACGTCTCGACCGTCCGCGCCACGCGGTCGCGCTGCGGTCCGCGGCGCAGCTCGATCAGGTCGTCCGGCGCGGGGACGGCCACGAGGAGCCGCCCGTCGTCGCGCAGCACGCGGCGGAATTCGGCGTCGTTCATGCGCGCGGTGATCGATAGGACGACGTCGAACGACGCGTCGCTGTAGGGGATGAAGCGGTCGGCGTTGGCGACGATCCAGAAGCAGTCGGGATGGCGGCGCGCCGCGGCGTCGATGGCGGGTATGGAGATGTCGATGCCGGCGCGCTCGGGCGCGTCGATCGACGAGAGCCAGTAGCCGTCGCCGCAGCCGACGTCGAGAACGCGCGTGCCGGAAACCGGCAGCGGCGGCAGCGCCGCCGCGCTCCACACCCGCCGCCGCGCCGCAACCGCTTCCGCCGTGTCGCCCGGATTCCGCGAGCGCCGCTCGTTCGGCTGCAGCAGGTTCACGTAGCCGCTGCGGGCCACGTCGAAGGCGTGCCCGCGCTCGCAGACGAAGCGCCGCGCTTCGGGGTGCAGCGGGCGGCGGCATCCGCGCACGGTGCAGAGCAGCATGGCCCTCACCTTACAATCAAGCTCATGCAGCGCACCACCCGCCGTCTTCTCCTCCTCGCGGTGGGGATGATCGTCTTCCTGCTCGTTTCGGCGCTGCTCTACGAAGCGGGCATGGCCTCGCTCGAGGGGCAGCACCGCACGTTCCTGCAAAGCCTGGAGTGGGCGGCGGAGACGTTCACCACCACCGGCTACGGCCACGACAACCAGTGGTCGAGCGCGCCGATGGTGCTGCTCGTCATCGCCGTGCAGTTCGTCGGCGTGCTGAGCGTCGTCCTCCTCGTGCCGCTGATCCTCCTGCCGTTTCTGGAGTCGCGTTTCGAGGAGCGGCTGCCGCGCGACGCCGGCGACATCGACCACCACGTCGTCGTCTACCGCTTCGGCCCGGCGGTGGAGACGCTGCTGCAGCGGCTGCGCGCGAACAACGTCCCCGCGCTCGTCGTGGAGACCGACGAGACGGCGGCGCGCTCGCTGATGGAGGGAGGGCAGCGCGTCGTCTTCGTCCGCAGCGACGAGGACGCCCTCGACGTCTGCAAGCTCTCCGAGGCGCGCGCGCTCGTCGCCAACGGACGCGATCAGGAGAACGCGGCGCTGACGCTGCGCGCGCGGCAGAGTGGCTTTGCCGGCGAGATCTACGCCTTCGTCGAGGAGCCCGCGCACCGCAAGCCGATGGAGTTGGCCGGCGTGACGGCCGCGTACACGCCGCGGCACATCATCGCCGCGGCGCTGGCCGCGCACGCCAGCGACGTGATCTCGCCGCGGCTGCCGGGCATCGACGCCATCGACGGCCTGCGCCGCTGCGAGCTGCGGATCACGCCGTCGAATTCCGCGGCCGGGCGCACGCTGGGCGAGCTCGGCGTCGGCGCGCGGAGCGGCGCGGTCGTCGTCGGGCAGTGGAGCCGCAGCCGTCTGCACGCCCGTTGCGTGGCGGCGACGCGCATCGAGCCCGGCGCGATCCTCGAGCTCGTCGGCACCGCCGAGTCGCTCAACGCCGCCTGCGCGCTCCTCGGCGCGTCCCCGCTGCGCCAGCGCGGACCGTTCCTCATCGCCGGCTTCGGCGAGGTCGGGCGGAAGGTGCACGAGCTGCTGACCGACGCCGGCGAAGAGGTGCGCGTCATCGAGAAGCACGCCGGGCCGGGCGTCGACATCGCCGGCAACGTGTTCGACCCCGACATCCTCGAGCGCGCCGGCCTGGCGGAGACGCGCGGTGCCGTCCTCGCCGTCGACAGCGACGACTCCACGCTCTTCGCCACCGTCGTCATCCGCGACACAGCGCCCGACGTGCCGGTGATCGCCCGCGTCAATCACTCCCGCAACCTCGACAACATCTACCGCGCCGGTGCCGACTACGCGCTCTCGATCTCCGACATCTCCGGCGAGATGCTCTCGGCGCGACTGCTGCGCAACGCCGAGCGCACGCGCGACGAGCAGCGGGCCATCGTGCGGGCGCCCGCGCGCGCGGCGCGCACGCTGCGCGAGCTCGACCTCCGCCATTACGGCTGCTCGGCGATCGCGCTCAGACGCGGTGACGCCGTTCTCACGCCGCTCGGCGGGGAGACGAAGGTCGAGCCCGGCGACGAGCTCATCCTCTGCGGCAGCGCCGACGCCGCCCGCGCCGCCGCCGCGGCATGCTGATTGCGACCCTTCGGGGTATGAACTCAGCGAAAACGCACGCGCTCGTCAAGCGCCTCGTCCCCGCCGTCGCCGTCTGGGCGATCGGGAAGGCCCTCGACTCGCCGCGCGTGAAAAAGCGCCTGCAGAAAGTCGACGAGAAGGTCTACGAGAAGCGCCTGATCGCCGCGCACAACGTCCGCGGGAACAAGGCCTGGCTCGCCGCCGGCGCGGCCGCGTGCGCGATCGGACTGGGGATGATCGCCAAGGCGGCGAAGCGGTAACATCGCGGCGCTTGGCGAGGTCCCGCCTCATCGTTCTCGTGCTCGGCGCCGCGGCCGGCGCGGCCGCAGCGGCGCTGATCGCGCCGCACATCCGCGGCTTTTTTCACGTCCCCACCGGCGGCGTCGGCGCCTGCACGAAGCTCGGGTATCCGAAGGGATGGGACTACGCCGTCGTCGCGCTGCTGACGATGGGAAGCGCGATCGGAGCCCTTGTCACCCCGAGCGTGAGCGAGGGGCCTGGGGGCGTGGGTGGCGGCGGGACGCCGCATATACGGCCGACGTGGACGTCAGCGCTACTGGTCTTCATCCTCATGCTCTTCGCCCACGACAATCCTTACTCCTTCATGGACTTCTACCACGAGGGAGAGCACCTCGCTCCCGCCTCGATGTACCTCGACGGCGCCAAGCCGTACACGGACGTCTTTGTCCTCCACGGCCTCGCCGCCGACGGCGGCCTCGACTTCCTGGTCATGGGCAGCAAGCCTTCGCCGCTGAAGACGCGCCGCCTCGAGACCGTGCTCGACGCGCTCGCCCTCGCGTTGCTCGTGCCGATCGCCGCCGAGGTCACGACGACGACGTTCGGATTCCTCGGCGCGGCGCTCGTGGGGCTCTGCGCAGTCGGCGCCGGCCTCGTGCCGGTCTTCCCGTACTACCGATGGATCCCGCTCCTCCTCGCGGTCCTCGGCGTGCTGCGCCGCAACTGGTGGCTGGCCTGCCTGGCCTCGACGCTCGGCCTGCTCTGGAGCGTCGAGATCGGCCTCTACTCGATTGCCGCGACCGCCGCGATGATGCTGCTGATCCGGCCGAAGACGTGGGCGCCCGTCGTCGCCGTCATCGCGCCCTTCGTCGTGCTCGTCGCAGTGCGCGCCGACATTCACCACTTCCTCGCCGACTCGTTCATCGCCATTCCGAGAGCCGCCGACGCCATCGCCGCGCTGCCGGCGCGTCCGATGGCGTGGAACTGGGAAGCGGCGCGCTACTACCTCCCGCCGGTCTTCTACGGGCTCTGCCTCGTGCTGGCAATCACCGCCTGGCGCCGCGGCGACAAGGAGCGCGCCCTGCAGATCGCCGCGCTCACGCTCTTCTCCATCGCCGCGTTTCGCACCGCCGCGGGCCGCTGCAGCTGGAGCCACACGCGCTTCGGCATCCCTCTCCTCGGCATCGGCGTCATCGCATTCGTCATCGAGCCCGCCGTGCTCGAGACGATCCGCACAAAAGCGATCTGGCGCGTCGTCGTGCTCGCAATCATCGCCATCCCCTTCGCGCTCTACTTCGAGATCTGGTTCAACATCAGCTCGACCGCGACGTTCCTCGCCGGCTGGCGCGCGCGGCAAAAGCACGAAGGCCTCGTGCCGTATCCGATGCCGCGCGGCCGCGGCATCTACACGTACGCGGAGAACGCCGCCGATCTCGCCGCGCTCAACGATCTCGTGCAGCGGCAGGTGCCGAAGGGCGAGACGCTGCTCGACCTCTCCAACGAGCGCGCGCTCTACTACCTGCTCGACCGCCGCCCGCCCGTGCGCTGCGCCGACGTCGGCATGCTCTCGCCGCCGGCGATGAGCGCGGAGGCGCTGCAGGAACTGAACGCCCATCCGCCGCGGCTCGTCGTGCTGCACGGACTGAAGGCGCTCGACGACTTCGACGGCATCCCCAACCGCGAGCGCGCCCCGGCCATCTTCGCGTGGGTCGACGCGCATTACCCGCGGCGGATGCAGGTCGGGCGCTACACTGTCGCGTTGCCGCCATGAGCGTCGTTTTCTTCACCGGCTTTCCCGGCTTCCTCGGCTCGGAGCTGTTGCCGCGGATCCTGCGGCGGCGGCCGGACGCGGTCGCGCACTGCCTCGTGCAGCCGAAGTTCGCGGCGCTGGCGCGCGAGCGCGCGGTCGCGTTCGGCGAACGCGTGCGCATCGTCGAAGGCGACATCTGCTCGCGCATCGGCGCGGCGGCCGAGGAGGTCGTCGAGATCTGGCACCTCGCCGCCATCTACGATCTCTCCGTCCCCGAGTCCCTCGGCCGCGCGGTCAACGTCGACGGCACGAAGAACGTCCTCGACTTCGCCGAGCGCTGCCCCGCGCTGGAGCGGCTGCACTACGTCAGCACCTGTTACGTCAGCGGGCGCCACGAGGGGCGCTTCCGCGAGGACGACCTCGAAGTCGGGCAGTCGTTCAACAACTTCTACGAGTCGACGAAGTACCTGGCCGAGGTCGAGGTGCGGAAGCGGCGCGGGCTGCCGGTGACGATCTACCGGCCGTCGGTCGTCGTCGGCGACAGCCGCAGCGGCGCGACGCAGAAGTTCGACGGCCCCTACTTCGTCATGCAGTGGATCCTGCGCCAGCCCCGGAATTTCTCGCTGCTGCCGGTGGTGGGGCGGCCGAAGAGCTACCGCTTCAACGTCGTGCCGCGCGACTTCATCATCGAAGCGATCGATTACCTCTCCGCGAATCCCGCCTCCCTCGGCCGCTGCTACCATCTGGCCGACCCCGCGCCGCTCACGGTCGACGAGACGATCGAGGCCATCGCCGCGGCGACCGGGCACCGCGTCGTGCGCGTGCCGCTGCCGGCGTCGATGGCCAAGGGCGCGATCGACTACGTCCCCGGCGTCTACCGGCTGATGCGCATCCCCTCCGCCGCGGTCGACTACTTCGTCCACCCGACCGACTACGACACGACGCACGCCACGCGCGACCTCGACGGCTCGGGGATCTCGGTGCCGGGATTTGCGGACTACGCGAAGAATCTCGTCGAGTTCGTGAGGGCGCATCCGGAGATTGGGTCGAAGGCGATGGCCTAACGGAGGGCGCAGGGCGGAGGGCGTGGGGCGCAGGTGGTTGTCCTACCGAGGCACGCGCACCCGCAAGAACACGATCTGCGCCCTGCCCCCTGCGCTCTGCGCCCTAAGCCGGATACGGATACCCCGCCGCCAGCGCGTTCTGCAGCGTCGCGTCGTGGCCGTAGATATCCTCGAAAAAGCGCACCGTGCCGTCGTCGTCGACCGTCACCGTCGTGTAGATGATCATCACCGGGATCGGATTCTTCAGGTTCACCTGCGACGGCTCCTTGCCGTTCATCGCGGCCTTGATCTTCTCCGGCGTCCACTGCGGCTGATCGCGCAGGACCCATGCGGCCAGCCCGCTCGGGTCCTCGACGCGCACGCAGCCGTGGCTGAAGTCGCGGCGCGAGCGCGAGAAGAGCTCCTGCGACGGCGTCGAATGCAGATAGACGTTGTTCTGGTTCGGGAACATGAACTTCACCAGGCCGAGGGCATTGTTCGCGCCCGGCTTCTGGCGGACGGAGAGATCGAACGAGCGGAGGCGCGCCAGCGTCGCGGCGTCGACCTTCGCAGACGGCAGCGGCTGCCCGTCCGCGCTGACCAGCTCGTAGCCGTTGCGCTCGAGGTAATTCGCGTCTTTCGCGGCGTGGGGCACGAGCTCCTTCGACTGGATCGTCGGCGGCACGTTCCAGTACGGGCGAAAGACGAGGTAGCGCATGGCCGCCTCGAACACCGGCGTCTGGTGCGAGAGCGTCTGCCCGACGACGACGCGCATCTTCACGGCCGTCTTGCCGCGCTCGTCGCTCCAGGCGCGCAGGACGAACTCGGGGATGTTGACGACGATCGGCGGGCGGTCGAAGTCCGCCGGCGCCCAGCGCCAGCGCTCCAGGGCCCACTCGATTTGGTGCACGCGCACGCCGAGGGGGACGTTGAGCTGCTTGAACGTGCGGGCGCTGATCACGCCGTCGGCGGCGAGGCCGTGGCGCGACTGGAAGCGCTTCACGGCCTCGGCGAGCGCGCCGCCGTAGACCTTGGCGTCGACGCTCGCATCCGCGGGAAGATCGCCGAGGCGGCGCAGGCGCTTCGCCAGCTGCGGCAGCGCCGCGTAGGCGTCGCCGGGCTTGAGCGACTTCACCTCCGGCAGCGGCGGCTCCGCGCCGGCGTCGGCGGCCAGGCGGCGGTACGTCAGCAGCGCCACCTGCAGGCGCTTGTACT
Source organism: Acidobacteriota bacterium (assembly GCA_046723495.1). Lineage (GTDB taxonomy): Bacteria > Acidobacteriota > Thermoanaerobaculia > Gp7-AA8 > Gp7-AA8 > DATDFB01. Next base: position 6,321 of record JBKOUP010000458.1, on the reverse strand, counting down.
CGTCGTACGGCGGCTCGACCTGGTCGAGGATCGTGTGCGGATCGGCGGCCACGCGGATCTCGTCGAGCAGGCGCGGCAGGTAGTACTTCTTCGTCTCGATGTCGAGATCGATGCGGATGTTGCGCGGGTTGATGCGCCCGATGTGGAGGTCGGAGATGTAGCGCATCAGCGACGCGCTGAGGGCGAGGTCGAAGCGCGCGGCCTGTTCGGCGCTCGCGCGCGGCAGCGCGGCGATACGCGCCGGCCAGCGCGTGGCGTCGTAGTCGACGGCGTTGATGCCCTTGGCGTCGGCGGCGTCGAGGATGGCGATCACGCCGAGCGCCTGCGCCGTCGGCCTGCCGTTCGCCAGCCAGGCCGGCTCGTAGGCGCGCGGCGCGTAGAAGTTGCGCAGATGTTTGCGGTAGTCGGTGAAGTCGGGCCAGCGCATCTCGTCGAGGCGCGACGCTTCGACGAGCGGCTCCATCGCTCGCGCCACGGGCGAGGCGGGCGGAATGGTGACGGTCTGAGCAGTAGCGGAGAGACAGAAAGCGAGCGCGACAAGCGCGATGACGGACCGGCGCATGGGCGCGATTCTAACGGTTGAGTGAACGTCTCTTGCACTGTTCGGAGGGGGCAGAGCGCAGGGGGCAGGGCGCAGATGATGTTCTCGCGGCGGCACACGCCTCGGCAAGACAACCACCTGCGCCCCGCGCCCTGCGCCCTGCCCCCTTGAGAAAGGAGGACTCTGCTGATGAGGTTCGGCAGACGAGATCACGAGTCGTTCATCGGCTCGTATGACCCCGAGCATGAGATGCCCGACCCCGACCGCGGCCCGCGGGACCGCTGGCAGTCGGACGTTTACAGCCACAATGCCCGCGACACCCGGTGGGGGTATCGCTGGAATCCCGAGCGCGTCGAGGAGCGCGGGTTCCGCCGCCCGTGGCGCGGCGACGTCGAGAGCGAGATCCAGCCGCGCGACCGCTATGAGCCGCGCTTCGGCCGCCATCCCGAGTACGAGCGCGGCTACGAGCACGGCTACTACGACCGCGGCCTCGACGAGGTCCGCGACGTCCGCGACCGCTTCGAGCGCGACCGCTGGCGCGACGAATGGGACGACTGGAGCGTCGACCCCTGGAACCGCGAGCGCGACTGGCGCGGCCGCGGCGGCCGGTACTGAAACTTTTTCGCGCTCCTCGGCATTTAAACAGGCCGAGGAGCGCACACAGATGAAAAAAATCCTCCCCCTGGCGATCGGCCTGGTCGCCGCCTATCTCACCCTCGTCTTCCTGCAGCGTCCCATGACCGCCGCGCCTGCTGAAAAGAGCAAAGGAGCCTCGATGGACTCGAAGTACCACAAGCCCTCCGACGCCGAGCTGAAGAAGACCCTCACCCCGACCCAGTACGAAGTCACGCAGCACGAAGGGACGGAGCCGCCGTTCCGCAACGAGTACTGGGACAACCACAAGGAAGGGATCTACGTCGACGTCGTCTCGGGCGAGCCGCTCTTCAGCTCCCTCGACAAGTTCGACTCCGGCACGGGCTGGCCGAGCTTCACGAAGCCGCTGGAGCCGGCGAACGTCAGGACGAAGACGGACCGCAAGCTCTGGATGGCCCGCACCGAGGTCCGCTCCGCGCACGCCGACTCCCACCTCGGCCACGTCTTCGACGACGGCCCGGCCCCGACCGGCCTGCGCTACTGCATGAACTCCGCGTCACTGCGCTTCATCCCCGTCGATCGCCTCCAGGCCGAGGGCTACGGGCAATACCTGCCGCTCTTCAAGAAGGCGGCGCACAAGTGACGACCGAGACCGCCACCCTCGCCGGCGGCTGCTTCTGGGGCGTCGAGGAGCTGATCCGCAAATTGCCCGGCGTGATCGACACGACCGTCGGCTATGCCGGCGGCACGCTCAATCACCCGACGTACGAGGACGTGAAGCACGGACACACCGGCCACGCCGAGAGCCTCGAAGTCGTCTTCGATCCGGCCCAGATCTCGTACGACGACATCCTCGACTTCTTCTTCCGCCTGCACGATCCGACGACGAAGAACCGCCAGGGGAACGACGTCGGCACGCAGTACCGCTCGGCGATCTTCGTGCACGACGAGAAGCAGCGCCAGGCGGCGACGAAAGCCATCGAGCGGGCCCAGGAGAAGTGGCCGCGGCCGATCACGACGGAGATCGTCGACTACACGAAATTCTGGCCGGCCGAGGATTATCATCAGGATTACTTACAGCGGAAACCGCACGGATACACCTGTCATTACTTGAGGTGGTGATCATGAAGTACGCAATTCTAGCGCTGCTGCTTTTCAACCAGCCCTCCCAGGTCGGCATCCACGTCGGCAACCCCGACGGGACGGAACCGAAGGCGATCGTCGTCCACCAACATCAGGCCGGCGGCGTCGACGTTGTGCTGTGGGAGGTCAGGCGCAGCGGCCCCGACGTCGTTACGGCGAAGTGGTCGTACATCAACACCGGCCGGAAGGCGAAGAAGATCGGTGATTCTTTCTACCTTCGCCCGTACCAGGCGCTGAAGACGTCGGAGACGTTCACCGTGCCGGCGGGAGCGAAGATGATGACGATCCGTATCCCGGGCGTCGAGCCGTTCGAGAACGTGCCGATTACGAAGTAGGCCGCGTCAGCTTCAGCCCGTACTTCCCGGCCAGGTAGTCCTCGATCTTCTTCCGCTCCTCGTCCGTCAGCGCGCGGCGGTAGACCAGCATCTCCGCGACGGTTCCCTGCCACGCCTCGTGGTACACCGTGCCGGTGCCGCCGATGTAGAACTTGTCGAGGCTGGCGCCGTGGTCGATCTGCTGGTTTTGCTTGGCCGGCGCGCCGTTGACCCAGACGTTGAGCAGCTTCTTCGATTGGCTGTAGCTGTCGACCGTCAGGTACGGCGTGTTCGGCACGAGCTTGAAAATCCCGATCACGCTCGCGCCGCCGCCGAAGATCGTGTAGTTGAGCCCCTCGGCGCGGTCATCGAGGCCGGCCGCGCGATCGTAGCCGCCGTCGTCGGCGCCGTAGAGCTTGCGCAGCGGGTTCGGCTTGTCGGTCTCGCTGGAGAAGACCGAGATCACCGTCAGCTCCGGCGACGCAGCCGGATCGATGTCGAGGTTCGCCTCGAGGATCTGCGTGCCGCCGTCGAAGTGGATGGCAGGCTTGCCGCCGATCGCGTTCTGCGCCAGCGTCGGCTGCTTCTCCGGCGCGTCCGCCGTCGCCTTCACCGTCGAGCCTTCCGTCGCCCACGACGACACCTTCCCATCCGCTCCCGCGGTCACGCCGGAGTCGGCGCGGAGCCAAAGGGAGAGTCCACTCGTCGGCACGGGCGCGTCGGCCACGTTCACGTCGGGCGGCGGGACGTAGGCCGCCTTCGTCGTCTCCGTCGTGGCCGTGGTGGCGGTCGTCGCCGTCGCCGGCGGCGCGGTCGACGTCGTCGTCGCAGTCTCGGTCTTATGGCAGGCCGCGGCGAGGAGCAGCAAAATCGCGATGCGCTTCATGTGAGTATCCTACGTCAATGCGCCGACTGATCGCTGCCTTGCTGCTCACCGCCGCGTCCGCTCGCGCCGAGTCGCTCGTCCTCGCCGGCGGGCGCCTCATCGACGGCTTCGGCGGCCCGCCCGTCGACGACGCCGCCATCGTCATCGACGGCAACCGCATCGTCGCCGCCGGACCGCTCGCCTCCGTCAAGATCCCGCCGGGCGCGCGCGTGGTCGACACCGACGGCATGACCATGATGCCCGGGATCATGGACATGCACGTCCACCTCATGATCCTCGGCCACGGCGACTACAACCACTGGTTCGAGACGTACGCCCCGCAGTGGCGCGACGTGGTCATGCCGATCTCGGCGAAGGAGCTGCTCATGGCCGGCGTGACCACGGCCCGCGACCTCGGCGCGCCGCTCGACGACATCGTCGCCGTGAAGCGCCGCATCGAGCGCGGCGAGATCCCCGGGCCGCGCCTCTTCGTCTCCGGCCCCTTCCTGCAGCACAGCGCGCCACCGCTCGAGGCGAAGTTCCGCTGGGCCGTGAACGGCGCGGAGGATGGACGCAAGAAGGTCGACACCGTCGTCGATGGCGGCGCCGACGTGATCAAGCTCATCGACCAGGACCAGATGACCTCCGACGAGGTCAAAGCCATCGTCGACGAGGCCCACAAGCGCGGCAAGCCGGTCGTCGCCCACGCCCATCGCTCCGACGAGATCCGCGTCGGCCTCCGCGCCGGCGTCGACTGCTTCGAGCACACCGGCCTGGCCACGAAGCCCGGCTACGAAGACGACGTGCTGCAGATGATCCGCGACCGCAACGCCACGTTGTTCTGGACACCGACGGTCGAGGGCCTCTACCTCTACGACTACACGCTGAAGTTTCCGGAACGGGTCGACGACCAGCGCCTCAAGCGCGACCTCCCGCCGGCGATGTACAAGGACGTGCACGACTCATTGAAGGACGTGTCGCGCCTCTCCTACTTCGCGCTCACGCCGCGGCGCCTGCCGACGCTGCCGAACAAGTTCCGGCAGCTGCGCGAGAGCGGCGTGACGATGCTCGTCGGGACGGACTCCGGCATCCCGCTGAACTTCCACTTCGACTCCACCTGGCGCGAGCTCGACGCCTTCGTCCGCCTGGGCATGCCGCCGATGGAGGCCATCCGCGCCGCGACGTACTGGCCCGCGCAATTCCTCAAGCGGCCCGACCTCGGCACGATTGCGCCGGGAAAGCTCGCCGACGTCATCGTCGTCGACGGCGATCCGCTGACGGACATGTCGTCGATGCGCAACATCGTGCACGTGGTCAAGGACGGGAAGGTCTACAAGTGAGCTAGCGCACAGCAGCGCTCCCTGCCCGAACCCATATTTACCGCTTCATATCCCTACGTCCCTCCGGGCGGGCATTCGACGGTGCCCGCAACGGATCCACTCTCTCTCACACACAAAAAGGAGGCAGCAACATGCGAGTCAACTCCCGGTTCTCGATCCTTTTCCTTCCCCTCGTTGCGGTGGCGCTCTTCCCACTCGGCGCGCTCGCCGCACAATCCCTTCACCCACCGATCGCCCAACTCGTCACCACAGCCACGACGGTCGAATGGCAGCCCACGCGCGCGGACGATGCCCTCGTTCTTTCGCTGCAACGGCCGGACGGGCAGGTCGTCAGGGAGACCTTCGCCGCCGGCCGCAAGCCGATGCTGCGCGCGGACGGCCTCGGCGACGGTCTCTATTCGTACGAGTTGCGTGGGAGCGACGGAATCCAGAGCGGAGCCTTCTCGGTCCGGAACGGAGCGATCGTTCCTCAGAACCTTCGCGAAACGGTCGCCGCCAGCTCGCGGCCTCCTCTGAAACTGGCGCCCGCGCCGGAGACGTTCTTCTCCGACTTCGTCTCCGCCGCCGGCGGGCTTTGCGGTGGCGCCGATTGCACGAGCAGCGAGTCCTTCGGCGTCGCCACCATCAAGATGAAGGCGAACAACACCCGCCTCAAATTCGAGGACACGTCGACCCTCTCCGGCTTCCCGAGCACCGATTGGCAGATCAGCGCGAACGACACCTTCAGCGGCGGCGCCAACAAGTTGTTCGTCGAGGATCTCGCCGCGGGCACGGTTCCGTTCCTGATCGAGGGCGGTACGCCGAACAACACGCTCTACGTTGACAGCACCGGACGCGTCGGCATCGGGACGTCCATTCCCGCGAAAACGCTGACCATCAGCGAAGCGCTCTCGCCGACGATCCAGATGGAACAGAGCGCCTCGCCGTTCCAGACCTGGGACATCGTGGCGAACAACAACAACTTCTACGTCCGCGACGTCAATCACGAGTCGGACCCGTTCATCATTCTGACCGGCGCGCCGTACAACTCGCTGGTGATCGATGCCAGCGGCAGAATCGGCCTCGGCGTGGCCGCTCCTTCGTATCAAATCCACCACAGCAGCGGCGCGCGTCTCGACGCCGGCGTGTGGACCGACGCCTCGAGCCGCAGAGTGAAGCAGGACATCCACGACCTCGGCCGCGACGCCGCCTTCGATACGCTGCAGCAGCTGCAGCCTGTGACCTTCGCCTACAAAGCGAATCCCACCGACCAGCACGTCGGCTTCATCGCCGAGGACGTGCCGGAGCTCGTGGCCACCCCCGATCGCACCGGCCTGGCCCCGATGGACATCGTGGCCGTGCTCACCAAAGTCGTCCAGGAGCAGGAGAAGACCATCGCAGACCTGCGCGCGCGCCTGGAGCGCCTCGAACAGAAGTGACTCGGACGGCGCGGCGTCGGCGCTCTAAAGGGGAGCCGACGCCGCGCCGACGGCAGTGACATAGGCGACCAGGCGAAGCGGGCAGAGGACGGATCGCGTGGGCAAC
>JBKOUP010000226.1:0-14436 GCA_046723495.1 Acidobacteriota bacterium | reverse complement strand
GTGCAGGAGTTCAAAGTCCAGACCCAGCAGTACAAGGCTGAATTCGGGCGTTCCACCGCGGGCGTCCTGACGGTCGTCACGAAGGGCGGCACGAATGACCTGCAAGGCAGCGTCTTCGAATACGGGCGCCGCCGCTCGCTGAACGCCATCACCGAGACGGAGAAACTGAACGGCCTGCCCAAGGGCGACTACAAGCGCGACCAGTACGGCTTCGCCCTCGGCGGCCCGATCGTCAAGGACAAGGCCCACTTCTTCGTCACCTGGGAGCACACCAAGAAGGACACGGCCTACAGCACCGACACGGACGTCTTCCCGGCCCTCGCCGGGCAGTCCTTCCCGCTCCCGCTGAAGAACGATCTCATCACCGCCAAGTCCACCGTCGACCTCAATGCCAAGCAGTTCCTGCAGGTCCGCTTCGGCTACCAGAAGGTGACGGAAAAGTACGGCGCCAGCCCGGTCGTGGCCCCCTCCGCGCTCGGATCGCTGACCAACAAGTACAGCTCGATCCTGGCCGGCCACAACTGGCAGATCGGTTCCGACAAGTTGAACGAGTTCCTCGTGCAGTGGAGCAAGTTCGACAACACCATCGTCCCCGACTCCAACCTGCCGACGTTCTACTTCGCCTCGGGCGGCGTCGACGGGCAGAACCCGAATACTCCGCAGGACACGCACCAGAAGAAGCGCCAGTTCAAGGATGACTTCTCCTGGTCGTCGGCGATGTTCGGCTCGCACCACGACTTCAAGGTCGGCCTCAACTACGTCGACGAGCCGGTGCTCAGCGGCGGATTCTCCTCCGGCACCACCGGCATCTTCACCTTCAACGGCAACGACACGAATTCGTCGCTCTCCGAGATCACCTTCTTCAGCGGCAACCTCGGTCAGTCGACGCCGATCAAGGAGTACAACGGCTACGTCCAGGACGACTGGGCCATCAATCCCAAGCTGACCTTCAACCTCGGCTTACGTTACGACCTATGGCGAGGCTACGACCTCAATCAGACGAACAATCCGATCTGGCAGGTCTTGACGACGCAGACGAAGTACAACGAAGGCTTCCTGCAGGACTTCCGCGGCAGCTCAGGGCTCAAGAACGACACGAACAACTGGTCGCCGCGCTTCGGCTTCAGCTATGACCTCCACGGCGACTCGAAGAACATCGTCCGCGCCGGCGTCGGCCGCTACTACCAGATGCCGTACACGAACGCGACGATCCTCTTCCCCGCCTCGGCCGTCCAGTCGACCTACGGCGTCAGCTACGACCTCACCGGGCCGGATGCGAACACGCCGGTGCTCAACGACAACGGCACGGTCTTCCACTACGGCCAGCCGCTGCCGAAGGCCGGCTTCCTGCCCGGCGGCGCGCTCGCGCCGAACGAGGTGGCCTCGCCGACCCTCGCCGCGCCGTACTCGGATCAGGCCTCGCTCGGCTACTCCTGGCAGGCCATGCCCTGGATCGGCTTCAGCGCCGAGGGCGTGCACATCAATTACCGCGACCTGCCGTACCGCTTCCGCGGCAACCCCGTCGATCCCACCACCGGCGCGCGCCGCTTCCCGCAGTTCGGCGACTTCCGCATCTGGTACGGCAAGGGTGAGGCGAAGTACCAGGGCTTCAACCTCGGCACGCACGCGCGCCTCGGCGACAAGCTCACGCTGCAAGGCTTCTACACGTACTCGAAGACCACCGGCAACGTTCTCGCCGGCGCCGACGAGTTCCGCATCACCGCGGCTGATTGGCAGCCCGACTTCCGCGGCGGCGGCATCAAGGACGTCTCCGTCAACCCGCTCGATCCGCAGTGCAGCTACTGCTTCGGCCCGCTGGCCAGCGACGCCCGCCACCGCGTGACCATGAGCGCCGTCTACACCGCGCCGTACGGCGTCATCCTGGCCGGTATGTATCGCTATCATTCCGGAACTCCGTTCATCGCCTTCTCGGGCATCGACCTGAAGGCCAGCGAGTGCTCGGTCTGCACCGGCGGCGACGGCTTCAAGGTCGATCTGCCGAACGCGCACTTCGCGTCGGAGGTCGGGCTGCCCGGCGCGGTGACGAGCGTGAACTCGCTGCGCGGACCGTCGTTCCAGCAGTTCGACGTGCGCCTGGCCAAGGACTTCGGCCTCTCCAAAGGCGTCGGCGTCGAGCTGATGCTCGAGGCCTTCAACATCTTCAACGAGAAGAACCCGACCGGGCTGAACGGCAAGATGTTCATCGGCCGCTGGTCGCAGGACGATGCCGACAAGCATCTGATCCCGGCCGGCTTCACCGTGGGCGATCCGAAACCGAACCCCGCGTTCGGCCAGGTCACCAGCTACGCCGGCGACCCCGGCCGTGGCGAGCAGCGCCTCTTCCAGGTCGGCGCGCGCGTCCACTTCTAGGCGATCTCATGGAGGGCAGGCTCGCGGGCCTGCCCTCCCGTTTCGCCGGAATACCCTTCACACATAAGCCGTTAGACGCCGAGCACCTCGGTGTGCTAAAACGCTGTGCCCATTTTCTTGGAGGTCGTGTGTACGCCATCATTCAGACGGGTGGGAAGCAATATCGGGTCGAGGAAGGCTCGACAGTCACGGTCGAGCGCGACGTCCTCGGCTCCGTCGACCAGGACAAGATCACGTTCAACGACGTGCTCCTCGTCGGCGGTGACGAGGCCAAGGTCGGCGCCCCGACCGTCAGCGGCGCCTCCGTCGTCGCCACCGTCGTCCGGGAGCGTCGCGGCGACAAAATCATCGTTTTCAAGAAGAAGCACCGCCAGCATCACCGCAAGCGGAAGCATGGGCACCGCCAGGACGTTGTCGAGCTTCGGATCGACAGCATCAACGTGTAGGGAGATCGCAAATGGCTCATAAAAAAGGACAGGGCTCGTCGCGCAACGGCCGCGATTCGCAGCCGAAGATGCTCGGCGTGAAGCGCTTCGCCGGCCAGTTCGTCACCGGCGGCTCGATCATCGTCCGCCAGCGCGGCACGAAGTTCTACCCCGGCGTCAACGTCGGCATCGGCCGCGATCACACGCTCTACGCCAAGGTGGCAGGCATCGTGAACTTTACGGACAAAGGCGAGCGCGGGCGGTTCGTGAGCGTGACGCCCGCAGCAGCCGAATAGGCTGAATGTTCATCGACCAGGCCACCATCCGCGTCAAAGCCGGCGACGGCGGCGACGGATGCGTGGCCTTCCGCCGTGAGAAGTTCGTCCCCAAGGGCGGACCGTCCGGCGGCGACGGCGGCGCGGGCGGCTCGGTCTCGATCGTGGCCACCCGCCGCCTCAATACGCTCTACCACCTCCAGTTCCAGCGCGAGTTCAAGGCCGGCCGCGGCCAGCACGGCATGGGCTCGAACTGCTCCGGCCACGACGGCGCCGACGTGACGATCGAGCTGCCGGTCGGCTCGGTGGTGCGCGACAAGGCCACGAACGAAGTGATCGCCGACCTCACCGAGGAGGGGCAGCGCGTGACCGTGGCGCGGGGTGGACGCGGCGGGTGGGGAAACCAGCACTTCGCCACCGCGACGCGGCAGGCGCCGCGCTTCGCCCAGGACGGAAACGCCGGCGAGGAGCGCGAGCTCTTCGTCGAATTGAAGCTCATCGCCGACGTCGGCATCGTCGGCCTGCCGAACGCCGGCAAGTCGACGCTGATCTCCGTCATCAGCGCCGCCAAGCCGAAGATCGCCGACTATCCGTTCACGACGCTCGTCCCGAACCTCGGCGTGGTGAGCTCCGACGACGAGACGTTCGTCGTTGCCGACATTCCGGGCTTGATCGAGGGCGCGCACGAGGGCCACGGCCTCGGCGACCAGTTCCTCCGCCACGTCGAACGCTGCGCCGTGCTCGTGCACCTCGTCGACCTCTCCGCGAACGAGACGCCCGAGCACGACGCCGAGGTCATCGCCGGCGAGCTCGAGGCGTACTCCGAGACGCTGGCCAGGAAGCCGCGCATCGTCGTCGGCTCGAAGCTCGACTCGGCGGTGCCCGGCAACTCCGCGAAGCTGCGCGCCTACGCGGAGGCGAATGGCTACGAGTATCACGAGATCTCAGCCGTAGTGGGCGACGGCGTGCGCGAGCTCGTGCGGATGCTGGCCAGGATCGTTCGCAATCACGTCATCCTGAGCCGCGCAGACGGCGAAGGATCTCGAGTTGCGGTCGTCGGAGATCCTTCGCTGCGCTCAGGATGACGATGCACATAGGCGTCTGCGGCGGGACCTTCGATCCGTTTCATCGCGGCCATCTCGAGCCGGTCCTCCACGCCCGCGGCGCGATGCAGTGGGACCGCGTCATCTACGTCCCCGCGTGGAAGCAGCCGTTCAAGCAGGAGCGCGAGTCCGCGTCGAGCTGGCACCGCTTCGCCATGGCCGTGCTGGCGACGCGCGATTACGACTGGATCCACGTCGACGACGTCGAGCTCCGCCGCGGCGGGACGTCGTACACCGTCGACACGCTCGACGAACTGCACCGCCGCCATCGCGGCGCGACCTTCGACTGGATCATCGGCGAGGACAACGTCGCCCAGCTTTCGCAGTGGCGCGATGCGGAGCGGCTCTTCGCGATGGCGCGCTTCGTCGTCCTGACGCGCGGCACGCGTACGACAGCGGCGCCGAACGTGGTTTACGCCGAGACGCCGCTCGTGCCGGTATCGTCGACGGAGATTCGAAAATTCGTCCGCCAGGGGAAGCCGATCGACGCGTTTGTCGATCCGCTCGTGGCGCGCTACATTCAACACAACGGCTTGTACAAAGAGGCAACTGCGTGAACGATCCCATCCAACATCGAGTCCGGACGGCCGTGAACGCGGCGCTCGACAAGAAGGCCCTCGACCTCGACGTGCTCGAGGTCGCCGAGCTGACGTCGATCGCCGACTACTTCATCCTCTGCTCCGCCACGAGCGAGCGGCAGGCCCAGGCCATCGCCGACAGCGTGGTCGAGCAGATGCGCGCCGAGGAGAAGCGCAAGCCGCTCCTCGTCGAGGGATCGACACCGGGCCGCTGGATCCTGATCGACTTCGGCGACTTCATCGTCCACGTCTTCACCGAAGAGACGCGGCGGTTTTACGGGCTGGAGCGCCTCTGGGGCGACGCGCCGAACGTCACCGCCGAGTTCACCGGCGAGGCCCCGCGCGATGTCCGCCGCAAAAAGACTTCATAACGCCGTCCGCACGGGCGACGCCGCCATGCGCGCCCTCCTCGACACGCTCGAGAAGGTCGTCGACCACGACGTCTCCATCCTTCTCCTCGGCGAGTCCGGCAGCGGCAAGGACTTCCTGGCCCGCACGATCCACGCCCACGGCCCGCGCCGCGACAAGCCCTTCGTGCACATCGACTGCGCCTCGATCCCCGCGGAGCTCTTCGAGAGCGAGTTGTTCGGATACGAGAAGGGGACGTTCACCGACGCTTCGGCGCGCAAGCTGGGAAAACTCGAAATGGCCCGCGGCGGCACGGTCTACTTCGACGAGATCACGGCGCTGACGCCGCCGCTGCAGGCGAAGCTGCTGCGGGCCATGGAGGAGAAGCGCTTCACGCGCCTCGGCGGACACGAGAGCATCCCCTTCGACGCCCGCGTGATCTCGTCGTCGAGCGCCGACACGAGCGCGCTCCGCCGCGATCTCTTCTATCGCATCAACGTGGTGACCGTGACGATCCCGCCGCTGCGCGAGCGCGATTCCGACATCGCCCGCCTGGCCCGCGCCTTCCTCGGCCGGCGGAAACGGATCGCCGACGAAACGATCGCCATCCTCGAACAACGTCCCTGGCCCGGCAACGTCCGCGAGCTGAAGAACGTCATCGAGCGCGCCCTCCTCGTCGAGGAGAGCGACACCGTCACCCCCGCCGCCCTCCCGCCCCTCGACGGCGGCGACCTCGTCGCCACCGCCGCCCGCCGGCACTGGACGCTCGCTGAGCTCGAGGCGCGCTACATCGAAGAGGTGCTGCGCCAGACGAAGGGGAACCAGAGCAAGGCGGCGGAGATCCTCGGGATCAGCCGCAAAACACTGTGGGAGAAGCGGCGGCGCGCATGAAATTTCGTTTCCTCTGGCCGAGTTCCTCTGCCGACGCCGAGCTCGCCTCCGTCGTCGACCGTTACCTCGGACGTATCAAGCACTTCTCCCCGATCGAGATGGTGGAAGTGGCGCCCGGGCGCGGTAGACACGGCGACAGCGATGCGGCTATCATCCGCCGCCGCGCTGAATCGGCAAGGCTGTCCGCGGCCATTCCTCCGAGGGGATTTACGGTGGTCCTCGACGAGCGCGGCCAGCCGATGGATTCATTGAAGTTTGCCAAGTGGCTCGAACGGCTGACCATCGATCAGCCCCATGGCGTCAACTTCGTCATGGGCGGCGATGCCGGCCTCGACGATGCCATCCGGCAGCGCGCCCAGAAGCTTCTGAGCCTTTCGGCAATGACTCTCCCTCACCAGTTAGCGCGAGTCTTGCTGTTGGAACAGATCTACCGGGCATGCACGTTGATGCGCAACATTCCGTACCACAAGTAAGGAACGGCTCGAAAATGCCAAGAAAAGCAACCGCAGTCAAAAGCAACCCGTACCAGCCGTACATCGATGCGCTTCGCAAGAAGCAGCACGAGCTGCTGGACTCCTACGAGCGCGACAAGGCCGCCGGCAACCAGCAGCCCGACGACGGCATCCAGGACCTCGCCGACAAGGCCGCCAGCGCCTACTCCAAAGAGCTCAACTTCTCCCTCTCCGACGGAGAGCGCAACCTCCTCATGCTCATCGACGAGGCCTTCGCCCGCGCCAAGGACGACTCCTACGGCGTCTGCACGAACTGCGGAAATCAGGTCGGCGAGAAGCGCCTGCTCGCGGTTCCCTGGACGCCGTTCTGCATCGATTGCCAGGAGCTTCAGGAGAAGGGGCTGCTGGGCTGACGACGAATGCAGAATGCAGAATGCAAAATGCAGAATGAGCTCCGCTTCTAATTCTGCATTCTGCATTCTGCATTCTGCATTTCGGTCATGCCAACGCCACTAAACGCCGTTCTCGCGCAAATCGCGGCCGGCAAACCGCCCGCAACCCTCCTCGTCGGCGGCACCTCCGACTACCTCTCCGAACAAGCCTTCCGCGACCTGCGCGACGCCGTCGTCGCCGCCAATCCCGCCATCTCCCTCGAAGCCTACGAGCCCGGCGCGGAGCTCTCTGCGGTGCTCGACTCCTACCGCACGATGTCGCTCTTCGGCTCGGCGCGCCTCCTCATCGTCCCCGAGGTCAACGCCTTCGTCTCCGCGAAGGAGCTGACGTCGCTCTACGACAAGGCCGTCGCCGAGTGGAAGTCGGCGAAGACGGACCGCAAGCGCACGACGGCGGCGGCGAAGCTGCTGCACGTCCTCGGCCTCGTCGGCGTCGATCTCGACATGACCGACCGCCAGATCGCCGACGCCCTCGGCGCCGCGCTCGACACGACCCTCGCCGACATGCTCGCCTTCTGCCGCAACACGGGGAAGAAGGCCGGGCGCGGCGAAGGCGACGCGGCCCTGCTGACCGAGGCCATCGCCCGCGGCGGTGCGCCGGGAACGATCCTGCTCCTGCGCACGGGCGAGATCCCGCGCGACTCCGCCACGGTCGAGCTCATCGGCCGCCACGGCGCCGTCATCGCCTGCGACGTGACGCGGGAGAGCTTCGCCGGCGCGCTCGACGCGGAGATCAACGACCTCGCCGCCGAGGCTGACGTCCGCTTCGACGCCCGCGCCATCGCCACGCTGCGCGCCCGCCTCGGCATCGACCGCCTCCTCGGCGACAAGTTCTCGCGCGACGTTCCCGACCTCCGCGGCGCCGTCTCCGAAGCCGAGCGCCTGATCACGCTGGCCGGGACGGGCGGGCGGGTGACCCCCGAAATGGTCGAGCGCGAGGTCGCCAGCATCGAAGGCGGCGCGCGCTACGAGCTCGGATCGCTCTTCACCGAGGGGAAGATCGTCGAGGCCGTGTCGAAGCTGCGCGATCTCGTCGCGCAGGCGCGGCGCGAGGATGCCCGCACGCCCGTTGACATCCAGTACGGCAAATTCCTCTTTCCGCTCGCCGACGAAGTGCGCCAGATGATCGGCATCGTCTCCTTCGCGAAGAGCCAGCGCATCGACCTCCGCGCGCCGATGAACTACAACCGCTTCAAGGACACGATCGCCGACCGCCTCGGCGACTACCTCAAGGCCCACGGCATCGTGCGCCAGAAGCCTCATCCGTTCCCGCTGCTCAAGAAGTGGGAGGCGGCGCGCAACCAGTCGGAGGCGTCGCTCTTCGCCGCGCTGAGCGAGCTGGCGGATCTCGAGATCAAGCGGAAGTCGGGCGGCGTGCCGGCGGACGTGGGGCTGGAGACGTTCCTGCTGGCGCGGCTGCGGAGTTCTTAGTTCTTGGTTCTTAGTTCTTAGTTTTCGTGCTCTCTAAGAACTAACAACTAAGAACGAACAACTACAATCCCCCGCCATGTCCTCCATCCTCGCCGTCCCCCGCCGCGCGTGGCATTCGCTCTTCGCCGCGCAGATCGGCTGGATGCTCGACGCGATGGACTTCCTGCTCTTCTCCTTCGCCATCCTGCCGATCGCCCACGACTTCGGCGCCTCGAAGGCGGCCATGGGCGGCATCCAGTCGCTCGCGCTGATCGCCGGCGGCATCGGCGGCATCGCCTTCGGGCGCATCGCCGACCGCATCGGCCGCGTGCGCGCGCTGACGTTCTCGATCCTTCTCTATTCGCTGGCCACGGCCGGCGTGGCCACGAGCGCCACGCTCTGGCAGCTGGCCATCTGGCGCACGCTCGTCGGCCTCGGCATGGGCGGCGAGTGGTCGTGCGGGACGGTGCTGGTCGCGGAGACGTGGCCGGCCGAGCACCGCGGCAAAGCGATGGGCCTCGTGCAGTCGGGCTGGGCCATCGGTGCGCTCGTGGCCGCGGCGCTCTCCGCATTCACGCTCGAGCGCTACGGCTGGCGCCTGCTCTTCGTCATCGGCGCGTTCCCGGCCATCGCCGCCTTCATCATCCGCCGCAAGGTTCCGGAGCCGCCGATCTGGCAGGAGCGCTCGCGCGAGCCGTCGCGCTGGAGCGAGATCTTTTCCGCGCCGTTCCGGCGCTACACCGTCGTCGCCACGCTTCTGGCCAGCAGCGTGCTGATCGCGTACTGGGGCGTGACGTCGTGGCTGCCGGCGTTCCTGGCCACGCCGCTGTCCGAGGGAGGGGCGGGGCTGAGCGTGACGAAGTCGGCGGCATGGCTGATCGCGCTGCAGGCCGGCGCGTTCTTCGGCTACATCAGCTTCGGCTGGATCGCCGATCGCATCGGCCGCCGTCCCGCGTTCACGCTGTTCATGATCGCCTCCGCGGTGCTCGTGCCGCTCTTCGCCTTCTACGCGCGCACGCCGGCGACGCTGCTGACGCTCGGCCCGCTCGTCGGCTTCTTCGTGCACGGCTACTTCTCGCTCTTCGGGGCGATGCTCGCGGAGCTCTTCCCGACGCGCATCCGCGGCAGCGCCCAAGGGTTTTGCTACAACAGCGGTAGGGTGGCGTCGGCGGGAGCGACGTATGCGATCGGCGCGGCCGCGCAGGGGCACGCGTTTGCGACGGTGATCTCCGCCGCCGCGTTGTTTTTTGCGGTCGGTGCCGGTCTTGTCTGGCTGCTGCCGGAAACGAAAGGAGCGCAACTGTGATCGATCTCAGCGCCGACCTCGGCGAAGGCTCTCCCGGCGAAGACGAAATCTGGCCGCTCATCAACACCGCCCACATCGCCTGCGGTGGTCACACCGGCGACGGCGCTTCCATGGACCACGCCGCGCTCATGGCCAAGCGCTACGGCGTCAAGCTCGGCGCGCATCCGTCGTATCCCGACCTCGCCGACTTCGGGCGCAAGTCGATGGTCATGGAGCCGCGCGCGCTGCGGGCCACGCTCGTCGAGCAGATCGTCGGCCTGCAGGAGATCGCCGAGCGTCACGGCGTCGACGTCGTCCACGTCAAGCCGCACGGCGCGCTCTACAACGACGCGCACAAAGACCGCGCCCTCGCCGCCATCATCGTCGAGGCCCTCGGCCAGATCGACGCGACGATCGCGCTGGTCTGCCCCGACGCCTCGCAGATGGCCGCCGCCGCCCGCGCCGCCGGGACGCCGGTCATCCGCGAGGCCTTCGCCGACCGCCGCTACAACGCCGACGGCTCGCTCGTCTCGCGCAAGGAGGCGAACGCGCTGCTCGGCGTCGACGAAGCCGTGGAGCAGGCGGCGCTGCTCGCCTCCGAGGGCGTCGTCATCGCCGCGGACGGCACGCGCGTCCGCATCGCCTTCGACACCGTCTGCATTCACGCAGACATGGAGCGCGCCGTCGAGCGCCTCCGGGCCATCCGCCAACGACTGGGAGGAAATCGATGAAGAGAGTGTTCGCGATCGCGGCCATCGTCGCCGCTGCCTTCGCCGCCTACGCGCAGAAGCTCGACCTGACGATCGACAACATCATGCGCGGCCCCGCCCTCGTCGGCTGGGAGCCGCAGGAGGTCCGCTGGACTCCCGACGGCACGAAGGTCTTCTTCTCCTGGAAGCTGTACAGCGATCCGCTGGAGAAGGACCGCGACACCTACGTCGTCAACCGCGACGGCAGCGGCCTGCGCAAGCTCTCCGACGAGGAGAAGAAGGACGCGCCGTCCTCGCGCGGCGACCGCACGCGCGACAAGCGCCGCATCGTCTACACCGACGACGGCGACGTCTTCCTCTGGGACGGCACGCGCCACGCGATCACGCAGACGACGGACAGCGAGTCGTCGGCGCGCTTCACTTTCGACGAGAAGCGCGTGACGTTCGTCCGCAACAACAACGTCTTCGCCGTCGACCTCGCCACCGGCGAGACCGCGCAGCTTACGAACGTGGCCGGCCCCGACGACAAGGGACCGAACGTGACGCTGTGGGACGACAAGAAGGGAACGGAGAGCCAGGAGTACATCAAGAAGGAGGAGAAGGCGCTGCTCGACGTCGTGGCCCGCCGCGCCGCGAAGCGCGAGGAGGAGGAAGCGAAGAAAAAGCGCGAGCATCCGCTCAAGCCGTTCAAGCTGACGAAGGGGCAGTCGGTCGTCGACGGCCGCCTCACGCCCGACGGCAAGTCCGTCGTGGTCGTCGTGCAGACGGAGCCGGAGAAGGCCAAGCGGACAATCGTTCCGAATTACGTGACCGAGAGCGCCTACGTGGAGACGATCCCGTCGCGCGAGAAGGTCGGCGACGTGCAGACGAGCGCGCGCGTGGCCGTGCTCAGCACCGCCGACGGCGAGGTGAAGTGGTTCGAGCACGGGATGACCGCGCTGACCGAGAAGCACCAGCCCGACACCATCGAGCCGCCCATCGTCAAGCCTACGGCTACCCAGCGCGAGGTGTCGCTGCGCATGCCGGTGTGGTCGGAGGACGGGAAGCACGCCTTCGTCGTCGTCCGCTCCGCCGACAACAAGGACCTCTGGATCATGGCCTTCGATCCGGCGGCGCCGAAGGGACGCATCATCGCCTCCGAGCACGACGACGCCTGGCTGCGCTTCCCGGAGCGCGCCATCGAGCCGGGCTGGATCGACAACGACACGATCTTCTACACGTCCGAAGCGAGCGGCTTCATGCATCTCTACAGCGTGCCCTTCGCCGGCGGCGCGCCGAAGCAGCTCACCAGCGGCGAGTTCGAAGTCGACTCGGTCGAGCTCTCGAACGACAAGCAGTGGTTCTACCTGACGACGTCGGAGGTCAGCCCGTTCGAGCGGCATCTCTACCGGATGCCGGTGGCCGGCGGCACGCGGACGAAGCTGACGGCGATGGCCGGCGAGAATCAGGCCGTCGCCGCGCCCGACGGCGGCGCGGTCGCCGACGTCTACTCGTACTCGAACAAGCCGCCTGAGCTCTACGTCGACGGCAAGCGCGTCACCACGTCGCCCGCGCCGGAGTTCGCGTCGGTTCCGTGGATCGATCCGCCGATCGTGCGCATCCCCGCCCGCGACAAGGCCATGCTCCCCGCCCGCATCTACGAGCCGGCGACGCCGAACGGCGCGGCGGTGATCTTCGTCCACGGCGCGGGCTACCTGCAGAACGTGACCCGCGGCTGGTCGAGCTACTTCCGCGAGTACATGTTCCACCACCTCCTCCGCGAGCGCGGCTTTACGGTGCTCGACGTCGACTACCGCGCCTCGCGCGGCTACGGCCGCAACTGGCGCACGGCGATCTACCGGCACATGGGCGGAATCGATCTCGACGACCAGGTCGACGCCGCGCGCTGGCTCGTGAGCGAGAAAAAGATCGATCCGAAGCGCATCGGCGTCTACGGCGGCAGCTACGGCGGCTTCATCACCCTGATGGCCATGTTCACGCAGCCCGACGTCTTCGCCGCCGGCGCCGCGCTGCGCCCGGTGACGGACTGGGCGCACTACAACCATCCGTACACGTCCGACATCCTCAACCTCCCCCAGAGCGACAGCGAGGCCTACCGCCGCTCCTCGCCGATCTACTTCGCGCAGGGGCTGAAGGGGCGGCTGCTGATCTGCCACGGCATGGCCGACACGAACGTGCACTTCGAGGACACGGTGCGCCTGGTGCAGAAGCTGATCGAGCTGCGCAAGACGAACTGGGATCTGGCCGTTTTCCCGGTGGAGAACCACGGATTCGTGGAGCCGACGAGCTGGGCCGACGAATACAAGCGGATCGCCAAGCTGTTCGAGGAAACGTTGACAAATAACCGTTGATCGGCGACCATGCTCGCCCCTTTTTCGGCCCGATCGTTGTGGTGTAGCTCAGTTGGTAGAGCGCCGGATTGTTAATCCGGTGGTCGCTGGTTCGAGTCCAGCCGCCACAGCCAGCGGCAACGTGCCGCTGCGTAAGTTGGCCAAGCCTCCTTCGGGATTTGCGCAACCGGGTCATGCTGCCGCGAGAGCCGCGCGCCGCTGCGGCGCTGGAGCGATCCGGCGTCGAATGCGCCCCAATTCGAATTGCTACTCGCGCTCGAGCTCCGCGATCTCCTGCCACAGAGCATCGAGATCGATCGTGAGGCCCTCACAACCGGGAACGAAGGTCATTGTCCCCTCGGTCGCGTAGGCGGTCCGGGCGTAGTGGCCGTTCATCAGCTCGAAGATCTCCAACGATCGGAAGGCAGGATCAATGAGCCAGTAGTAGCGGATTCCAAAGGCCGCGTACTCCGCCATCTTTTCGATCCGGTCACGGCGTCCGTCACGCGCCGAGGGCGAGACCACCTCGACCGCGATGCTCGGCGGAACACGCACGATGCCGTTTGCGGGAGGCTTTCTTTCGCCCGCCAGATAGACCGTGAGGTCGGGCTTGCGCCCTCGGTTTGGCCGAACCGCGAATTTCGCTCCCGAGCCAATCACCCAACCGCGCCGGCCGAGCCATGTTCTGAACAGCGTCGCGAGCCACGTGAGGACCACCTCGTGGATCACGTTCGGCACTTCTTCCTCCTCGAGATAACCGTCGACCAGCTCGCCCGGCTCGTCTTCGTCCATGGCCGCCCACTCTTCGAAGGTGAGCTGCCGGCCGAGGTGCGGCTGCGCAGGATGCTCCGACATCACCATGATCTTAGTACAGCCCCGAGGCGAGGGGCGGCGTTCACGGCCCTACGTCGCGCGCGCTAGAGGAATTCGAGCAGCTCGCGGGCGATCCCTTCGACGTCGCTCGCTCGCGGGCGCTCGAAGGTCACGTCGATGGCGCCGTCGGGCGCCACGTCTCCTTTGAAGAAGACGATCGGAATGCCGCTGCGGACGGCGATCTCGATCGCCGGACGGCGGATCACGAGCTCGCCTGTCGAGGCATCGTCGAGCATGGCCGCGACGGAGGTCCCGCCGCGCAGGGCGTTGCGCATCTGCACGAACAGATGTCGGGTCGACGGGATGATCGGCATCGGCGTGCGCGTGCCGATCAGGCGATGCTCCTCGGGCGTCGGGCGCACCAGCACCACGTCGCGTCCCTGCTCGCAAAGAAAGCGGACCGCCGCGATGGCGAGATAGAGGTGCCCCGAGGCGAACAGCGCGGGCCCGGCGGGAATCGCTTCCCGGCCGTGCACGCGCAGCGGCACGTCGAATGCGCATCCGAACTCCGTCGCTGCGCGCAGGACGTATCCCAGGCTGATGGCGAGATCGGAATTCAGCAGGCCGAGCCCGGCGACGGGGCGAAGCCGCTTCGCGATCGGCGGTCGAAAGAGGCGCGCCAGGAGCAAGGCGGCTCGATAGCGATGCCGGCGCGGAAAGGCGCGGCAAGCGCCCGCCAGCATCGCGCGAAACGCGTGCGCGCTCAGGCGGCGAAGGATCGGTGCCACCACCACCAGGCCGTCACGGCGCGCTTCACGCCGCCGATCGCCTCCGCGCGGCCGGCGTCGTCGCGGACCAGGGCCGCGACCATCGCCGCGCCGAGCCGGGCGTGATCGGCGTCCGCGGTCATGTGCAGGACGAAGAATTCGAGATCGTCGCCGGAGAAGCCGTAGTTGCGCTCGAGCCCATCGACGATCAGCGCATACGTCGGCGG
>JBKOUP010000479.1:0-6536 GCA_046723495.1 Acidobacteriota bacterium | reverse complement strand
TGTAGATCGCGTCGACGCGCAGCCGCGGCGTCGCGCGGATCATGTCGGCGGCCTGGGGCAGGTCGCTCTCGATCAATCCCATTCGCCCCATGCCGCTGTCGAGCTTCAGATGGATGGCCACGTCGCGCTCCCGCGCCACCTCGCACGCGGCCGCGAGCTCCTCGGGGCCGACGACGCCGACGACGATGCGCTGCTCGACGGCGGTGACGATCTGCTCGCGCGTCAGCGGGCCGAGGACGAGCAGCGGCAGCGAGATCCCCGCCGCGCGCAGCTCCAGCGCCTCTTCCAGCAGCGCGACGGCGATCATGGCTACGCGGTCGTGGCGGGCGCACTCGGCGGCCAGCGGCACGGCGCCGTGGCCGTACGCGTTCGCCTTCAGCACCGCGATGATGCGCGAGCGCTCCGGCAGGATGCGCGCCACCGCGTCGAGGTTGCGCCGGAACGCGCCGAGGGAGATTTCGGCGTAGGTCGGCCTACCAGACATGCACGTTCTGTCCGTTGATCGGCCGCGAGCGCTCGGAGGCGAGGAAGAGAATCGTCTCCGCGACCTCCTCGGCCGTCATGTCCGCGGGCGCGCCGCCGCTGGCCTCCGCCCACATCTTCGTGTCGACCGAGCCGGGGCTCACGCAGTTCACGCGCACGCCGCGCCCCTTCAGCTCCACGGCCATGGCCTCGGTCATGGAGATGACGGCGCCTTTGCTCGCGCAGTAGGAGATCCAGCCGGGGAACTTCTCCGGGCCGGGCACGCCGGAGATCGAGGCGACGTTGACGATCGTCGCGCCGGCCTTCATCGCCCGCAGCGCCCGCCGCGCGCAAAGAAACGCGCCGCGCACGTTCACCGCGAACATGCGGTCCCAGTCGTCCGCGCTCGTCGCGTCCATCGCCTTCGGATCGATCATGCCGGCACTGTTGATGAGGATGTCGCACGCGCCGAAGCGCGCCTCGGTCTCGGCGAAGAGGCGCTCGATGTCCGCTTCGTCGCCGACGTCGCCCGCGACGGCGAGCATGCGGTCTTCGTGCCGCGCGGCGAGGGAGCGGGCGAAGAGAACGACGCGCGCGCCGCGCTCCAGAAGTTTTTGCGCGCACGCGGCGCCGATGCCGCTCGACGCCCCCGTGACGACCGCTATGCGATCTTGGAATTCCATATAATCGGCGGCAGGCTACTGCAAACGACGGGTCTTTGAGGAGTGCGCATGAATGAACCGCTGAATACGCTGCTCAACCTCTTCTTCCGATGGGCGCATGTCATCGCCGGCATCACCTGGATCGGCCACCTCTACTTCTTCAACTGGGTGAACGGGCCGTTCCAGGGCAAGATCGACGGCCCGACGAAACGCGCCATCAACCCCGAGCTCTTGCCGCGCGCGCTGTTCTGGTTCCGCTGGGGCGCGGCGTGGACCTGGATCACCGGCTTTCTCCTGGCCGGCATCATCTATTACCAGTCGCGCGACGTGCTGTTCGAGGACACGTTCAAGTCGAACAACCCGTGGCTCTGGCTGGCCATCTACCTCGTCACGCTGGCGGTCGGCTTCGTCGTTTACAACGCCATCATGAAGGCGCTGGCGAACAAGGTCGTCGGGGCGATCATCTGCCTCATCCTCTACGCGGGCGTGTGGCTGCTGCTCGAGCACGTCGGCCATTACAGCGCCCGCGCGCTCTACATCCACGGCGGCGCGACCTTCGGCACGGCCATGGCCCTCAACGTCTGGATGATCATCTGGCCGTACCAGCAGAAGATCATCAACGCCTTGAAGGCGGGGACGCCGCTGCCGGCCGACTCGCCGGAGGTGAAGATCGCCGGGCTGCGCTCGCGGCACAACACGTACATGTCGGTGCCGCTGGTGCTGTTCATGATCAGCAATCACTACCCGACGATGTTCAGCAACCCGGCCCGCGATCTCTGCGCCACCGGCGTGATCGTCTTCGGCTTCTTCATGGTGTGGCTGCTGTACAAGAAAGCGGGAAAGGTTCCGGGCTTCTAGGGTGCGGCTGCTCCAGGTCGACGCCTTCGCGGCCGAGCCGTTCCGCGGCAACCCCGCGGCGGTGCTCTTTCTCGACCGCGAGCGCGACGACGAGTGGATGAGGAACGTCGCCGCGGAGATGAACCTCTCCGAGACGGCGTTCCTCCTGCCGCGCGACGGCGATTGGTCGCTGCGCTGGTTCACGCCCGCGGTCGAGGTGAAGCTCTGCGGCCACGCCACGCTGGCCAGCGCGCATGCACTGTGGGAGGAAGGACGGCTGCGCTCCGACGAGATCGCGCGCTTCCACACGCTGAGCGGGCTGCTCACGGCGACGCGCGACGGCGAACTGATCGAGCTCGATTTCCCGGCCAAGGAAGAGGAGGAGATCCGGCCGCCCGACGGACTGCTGACCGCGCTCGGCGCGCAGCACGCCTGGTACGTCGGGCGGAACGAGTTCGACTACCTCGTGGAGCTGGACTCGGAGGAGGAGGTCCGCGCGCTGCGCCCCGACTTCGCGTCGCTGGCCCAGCTTCCCGTCCGCGGAGTGATGGTGACGAGCCGTGCGGCAATGGAGGGAATCGACTTCGTCTCGCGCTTCTTCGCCCCTGCGGTCGGCGTCAACGAGGACCCGGTGACGGGATCGGCGCACACGTGCCTCACGCCGTTCTGGGCCGCGCGCCTGGAGAAGAACGAGCTGCAGGCGATGCAGGTCTCCGCGCGCGGCGGCACGCTGCGCGTGCGCCTGGCCGGCGACCGGGTGAAGATGGCCGGAGCGGCGGTGACGGTGATGCGCGGAGAGCTCGCGGCGTGACGACGATCCGCGAGACGCTCGAGAAAATCGAAGCCGAGACTCTCGCCCCCCGTGCGGCGCGCAGCGCGGAGACGCGCGGCCGCGACCGCGCCGAGGACGAGGACGACCTCCGCCCCTCGTACCAGCGCGACCGCGACCGCATCATTCACTGCAAGGCCTTCCGCCGGCTCAAGCACAAGACGCAGGTCTTCCTCGCGCCCGAGGGCGATCACTACCGCACGCGCCTCACGCACGTGCTGGAGGTGACGCAGATCGCGCGCACGATCGCGAAGTCGCTGCGCCTCAACGAAGTCCTCACCGAGGCCGTCGGCCTCGGCCACGACCTCGGCCACTCCGCCTTCGGCCACGCCGGCGAGGACGCCCTGAACAAGCTCGTGCGCGGCGGCTTCGATCACTACCGCCAGTCGGTGCGCGTCGTGGAAACGCTCGAGAACGACGGCCGCGGCCTCAACCTCACCGTCGAAGTGCGCGACGGCATCCTCAAACATTCGAAGGGAGAGAAGGGCGAGCTGCTGCGCACGCGCCCGCGCGCGCGGGCCCTCACGCTCGAGGGCGACATCGTGCGCATCTCCGACATCGTCGCCTACGTCAATCACGACATCGACGACGGCATCCGCGCCGGCCTCCTGACCGAGGATGACATCCCCAAGCCGATCCGCAACACCCTCGGCGGCAAAGGCAGCGCGCGCATCGACCGCATGGTCCGTGACGTCATCGCCTCGACGCTGGCCTGCGACTACGAGGCCATCACCATGTCCGCCGAGGTGCTCGAAGCGCTCGAAGAGCTGCGCAGATTCATGTTCGAGAACATGTATTTGATCCCCGCCGTGCGCGACGAGCTGGAGAAAGCGAAGCGCATCATCACCGCGCTGTTCGAGTGGGTCGTCGCCCATCCGGAGGACTTCCTGCCGGTGGACAGCGAGGAGACTACGGAGCGCCTGGCGATCGACTTCATCGCCGGAATGACGGACCGGTACGCCATTCACCTATATGAGCGATTGTTCGTGCCGCGCGGCTGGGTGTGAGGTTGTTAGGTTGTTAGGTTCTTAGGTTCTTAGGTTCTTAGTTGTTAGTTCTTAGTTCTTGGAGGCCGAAGGCAAACTAAGAACTAAGAACCTAAGAACCTAAGAACCTAAAAACGCTCCGGCTTCCCGGAGCGTCCAGTCATGACAGTCTGTCGTTGACGGACTACTTCTTCCCCTTCCCTCCGCGCTTGGCTGTGTTCACGGCGTCCTTGAGGTCCTTGCCGGCCTTGAAGCGGACGTTCTTCGACGCCGGGATGGTGATCTTTTCGTTGGTGCGGGGGTTGCGGCCCTCGCGCGCCTTGCGCTGCGAGACCGAGAAGCTGCCGAGTCCGGGGATGGCGCAGCGCTCGCCGCGCTGGCACGAGTCGGAGATGTAACCGACGAACGCATCGAACGCGGCGGCCGCTTCCTTCTTCGAGATGCCGGCCGACTCGGCGATCTCGTTGATGACGTCAGCCTTTCCTGCCATAAACGTCTTCCTCCTGTTTTTCGCGGAAACGTCGAATTTCTGCGGGGTTTCGACAATCTATGGAAACCATTTCGGTTTGTCAACGGGATGATCGCGCGCAATTTTCTCTTCGTCGCGCACGACGTTTTCGCGCCCGTCGCGGCGCAGAAAACGAAGAGCGTCGAGATAACCGCGCACGACCGAAATCACCTGCGCATGACTCCACGTGAACGGCGCCACGGAGAGCGGCGCGCCCGTTTCGGGGTCGACCTGCTCCGGCAGGATCAGCGACGGGCGCGCCTTCGAGCGCGCCCAGCGCACGAGATCGAGCGCCGACTGCAGCTCGGCCACCGACGTCGCGCGCGCCACGGCGTGCTCGGCCAGCCACAGCGTGCAGATCAGCCACGGATTGCCGGGCCCGCCGGCGTCCTCGTCGCGGCGCTGGTAGCGGTCGCGCTCGTAGCGGGCCACGCCGCCGGTCTCCGTCGACAGCCACAATTTCTCGCGGACGGCGCGCATCGTTCCCTCGACCATGGCGCTCTCCGCCGGAAAGACGTCGAGGTAGAACGTGCCGAAGGCGGAGGCGTCGATCGTCATGTCGAGCGCGAGCGTGTCGTCGTCGCGCAGCACCAGGCCGCGCGCGAAGCGCCCCTCCTGCTCGAGCCAGAGGTGGCGGACGATGGCGTCGCGCACCTCCGCCGCCGCCTGCGCGTAGCGGCGCCGCGGCTCCTGCTCGTTGAAGAGATTGGCCAGCTCCGAGGCCGCGTGCAGCCCGGCGCAGACCGCGGCGCAGGTGAAGGTGAAGACGCCCTGGCGCTCCTCCCAGATGTCGAACGACGGCTTCGGCAGATGCGTGAGCGGATCGCGGAACTCGACCATGAACTCCGCCGGCTGCACGATGAGGCGCTTGTAGACCGAGCGCACGAACTCGAGGTCGCGCGTCCGCTCGTAGTGCCGGGCCACGAGCCAGAGGATCAGCGCGGTCTCGTCCTCCTGAATCGGCAGTTGTTTTTTTCCGTGGCGCACCCACGGGTTCCACGCCGAGGCCACGGAGCCGTCGGGGGCGTACTTGTGGAGGAAGTAGCCCTCGCCGGAGATCGAGTCGTGCGCGAAGCGGATGAAGCGCCGGGCCGTGGCGTGGAAGCCGGCCCGGTCCATGGCGTCGGCGACGAAGGCGCCGTCGCGCGGCCAGACGTACGAGTAGTGATCGTTGTGGCTCCACTCGATGTCGGAGTCGTTCGCGGCGGTGATGCCGCCGTCGCGGTCGCACTGCGTCTGCACGACGAGGAGCGAGCGCCGGTAAAGGTCGCAGATCTCCTCCGGCAGGTCGCTGAGATCCTCGCCGTTCTTGTTGACCCACGTGTACCAGAGCGAGGCGGTGCGCGCGATGATCTTCGCCGGCGTCTCCTCGCGCACGTAGCGGTCGAGCTGGCGCACCTCGCCGTAGCGTCGGCCGGCGCAGATCCAGTAGTAGACGTTGGCGCTGCCGTGGGGCTCGAGCTCGGCGGAGATGGCGATCGTGGAGTCGACCGATCCCTGCTGGATGGCGTTGCCGGAGAGCAGGCCATCCTCGGCGTCGCGCCACGTCCCCTCGTCGCCGCCGATGCCGCTGCGCCCGCAGGCGTACTCGTCGATGCCCCACTGCGCGTCGGTGCCGGCGCTGACGAGGAAGTAGCGCTTCATCTTGTAGTGGATGACGCTGGCCGAGTCAGGATCGAACATGGCCGTGTCGCCGTTCGGATCGCCGTAGAGGTTGAAGTCGTGGTGAAAGAAAAACTTCACCGTGCGAGCCTCGTCGCGCGTGTTGCGCACGACGATTTTGCGGACGTAGACGTTGGCGTCGGCGTCGACGGCGTCGTGGCAGCGCAGGCGGAGGCCGAGCTCGGCGTTGTCGGCGGCGACGTCGGTGACGATGGTGTCGCGAAGGTAGGCGAGGTGGCGCTGCCAGCGGTCGTCCTCGACCCAACTGCAGACGCCGTCGGCCCACACGCCGAAGCGGAAGCGCGCGCCGCTGTGGTTCTCGTGGCCGACGTGGGGAAAGTAGATGTCCGCCAGGCGGTACTTCGAGTCGAAGGCGACGAGGAGCGAGCCGTTGCCGACTGGGATGTCACGTGGCATGGGGCGGAATTCTTAACACAAACGCGGTGAAGCCGTCCGCGCCCGACTCGGGCGTGAGACGGAGAACGCCGGTCTCGACCCAGCGTTTCACGTTGTCGTTCACGAAGCTCGCCACGTCGGCGCGCTCGAAGCCGGCGACGATCTCGTCGTTCTCTTCCGGCTCGATCGAGCAG
>JBKOUP010000332.1:0-12802 GCA_046723495.1 Acidobacteriota bacterium | reverse complement strand
CGACAGAACGACTTGCTGGCGCCACTGCTAAGGCTGCCGATGCTTCCCATAGCCTCGCCGAAAGTGCCGGTCAGTCCACCGCCGCGACTCAACACTTGGCCGAGACTGGCGCGAAACAATTGGAGGCAACTGATAGGCCATGGATTCGCGCGGACGTCGCAATGGCGCACGCGATTACATTCGACGGCAGGACATTTAGCTTTCTCACGGACATAACTCTGACCAATGTAGGACGCTCGGTTGCCACTGACGTCAAGGTCAACCAAATCGTGATGGAGGGTAGTAACACAGTTGAGACGATCAAGCATCTTATGGACGTGAAGTCCGTGTGTTCGCCCTTTGTAGGCGGTGCGGCCGGAGGTATAGTCATTTTCCCTGGAGAGTCGCCGGTTGAGCAAGGGGGGTGGAATCAGATCGGCGCGGATGAGGCAACAATTAAGCGATTCGCCGATAAGCCGGGGCGAGAATTTATTTCGCCGATCATTGTGGGCTGCATTGCCTACACGTTCCCGCATTCGGCTGTAAACCACCACACTTGGTTCAGTTATCACGTCTACCGTAAACCGACATCTTCCGACGCCGGAATCCTCCTGCATAGCTATAACAAGAAGATTGCGGTAGCGTTTGTGGAAGTTGGGAAGGATGTGCCTGCGGAGGATGTGATTCTGTTGAGAGTATCGGGTTACGGCAACGGCGCCGATTAGGGCCAGCGCCGCCAGTAGCAGCACCAGCCCCACAAGAGCAACACCGGCCTGTCGCCTCGGAGGGTAGCGCCCGAGATCGTTTGAGTCAAGTATGTTAATGCCCAAGCTTGTGAGTCACCTTGCGAGTTACAACTTTCTAAAGCGACACACTGAAAACAAGAAAGCTGCCTCGTGGCGGCTGTTGATTGCGATTTGGCGGGGCCGACGGGGCTCGAACCCGCGACCTCCGGAGTGACGGGTCGGGTGGCTACCCCCTGCTGATTCGTGAACGGCGCGACTCTGGCCGAGCCGGTGATAAGCTGGATTCGATGAAGGTTCTCACCTACGAGGCAATCGTCGAGCGTGGCGAAGTGAAACTGCCGGAAACCGTGAGACTTCCGGAGCACGCAAAGGTGTACGTCGTCGTCCCCGGCGTCGAAGATCTGCCGCCCTCCAGGATTCAGACTCCTCGGCTCCTGCGACCGGAACAGGTGTCCGATTTCGCAATGGAGACGCTGGAAGGCGAAGATGCCACCATACGATGATCGGCTCTTTGCGCCGCCTGCGGCGGTTCTGAACGCGCGCCTCCGCAATCCGCAAAACGGCGCGATCATTCCGGACGTCTTGCTCCTGATCGACACGGGCGCTGACGTGACGCTGCTTCCGTTGGGCGCCGTGAACGCGGCGGAGATCGAGCAGACCGGCGCCTCGTACGAGTTGCTGGCGTTCGACGGCAGATCGAGCGCCGTCGGCGCAGTCCGCGCTGATCTGTTGATGCTTGGCCGCACGTTTCGCGGTCAGTTTCTCGTGGTCGATCAACAAGTCGGCATCCTGGGCCGCAACGTTCTCAATGCTCTCGCCCTCCTGCTGGATGGGCCACAGCAGACGTGGAACGAGTACAAAGGCGATCGAGCGGAACCCCGCTGACGCCCGGCCGCGACGTGGTGATCGTCCCGACGCTCGACCGCACGATCTCGCCGGATTGGATGCGCCGCCGCGCACGCGAGATCGGGGCGGAGGTGTTCGAAGTGGAGGCCGGGCATTGCCCGCACGTGTCGCGCGCCGAGGAGATCGCGGCCATCCTCAATGCTTTGGCGTAACCGCCACGCTCACGTCGCTGTCGAACGGCACATCCGTCGACTCTCCCATCTTCAGCGCTGATTTGCCGATCCGACACTGCTCCTGCAGGCAGCGGATGGTGAGCGTCTCGGCGGCCTTCGGCGTGAGGCTGATGTCCTCTGTTCGGTCACCGGCCGATCCTCGGGCCAGCTCATCATGATCCAGATCCAGTGCGAGCCGGTCGTGTGATCGAGCAGCATCACGCGGTCGTGCCTGGCGCGTTCGAGATGCTCGGGCGGCATCTTCAGCTCGTCGAAGTGCGGGTTCGCGAGCAGGGCCGTGCGTCCGTCCGTGACTTTGATGTGGACGCGTCGTCGTTCGCACCTCCAATTTAGACCGTGCATAATGCCGGGCGATGGCCAAGGAAGACGATCGCGCCCGCGACGAGTTCACCGGCGAAGCCGAAGAGCTCCTCGACACCCTCTCGCGCGACCTCGTCGAGTTCGAGTCGCAGGGCAAAGACGTCCGCCCCGAGCTGGTCAACAAAATCTTCCGGGAGATCCACTCGCTCAAAGGGCTGGCGGGGATGCTCGGCTTCGGCGAGATCTCCGAGCTCTCCCACAACCTCGAGGACATGCTCGACCGGCTGCGCATGGGGAAGATCGAGATCACCCGCGAGCTCATCGATCTTCTCTACGACAGCGTCGACTCCCTGAACCGCCTCGTCATCGCCATCAACGATTCCTCCCTCGGCGGCCTCGTCGACATCACCGCCCTGACGCGGCGCATCCACCAGCTCGTCACCGCCCAGCCCGCGCAGCAGCAGGGCGACGCCTTCCGCGACCTCACCCTCGACGAGCAGACGCGCAAGTCGCTCACCGAGTACGAGGAGCACCGCCTCCTCGAAAACGTCCGCGCCGGGAAGCACATCCTCTCCGTCGAGGTCACCTTCGACTTCGCCGACTTCGACGAGAAGCTGCGCGTCCTCACCGCGAGCCTCAGCGACGCCGGCGAAGTCATCTCCACCCTTCCCGCCATCGACAGCAGCGGCGGCGCCGGCATCGCCTTCCGCCTCCTCTACGGCTCGGCGCTGAACGACGCCGCCGTGACTGCCCTGGCCCCCGAGGCGAAGGTCACGTCGTTGCGCAAGGCCGCTGCGCCGGCCGTCGTCGGACCGGCGGACATCAGTCTTGCGACCGAGGCGCCGGCCGAGGAGGACCTCTCGCTGCGATCGATGTCGCAGACCGTGCGCGTCGACATCGGCAAGCTCGACCACGTCATGAACATCGTCGGCGAGCTGATCATCGAGAAGACCCAGCTCGAGACCCTCACGCGATCGCAGGAGGCGCAGCAGAGCCGCCTCCTGGCCCACGAGCTGACGAAAATCTCGCGCAACCTCGACCGCAAGCTCAACGAGCTGCAGAAGTCCGTCATCGAGACGCGCATGGTCCCGGTCGGGCAGATCTACTCGAAGCTGTCGCGCACCGTGCGCAAGGTCACGCGCGAGCTGAACAAAGAGATCGAGCTCGTGCTGCGCGGCGAGGACACGGAGCTCGACAAGATGATGGTCGAGGAGCTCACCGATCCGCTGATGCACATCATCCGCAACGCCCTCGACCACGGCATCGAGCCGCCCGACGAGCGCCGGGCCGCGGGGAAGAACCCCACGGGCCGCGTGACGCTGAACGCCTACCAGCAGGG
This sequence comes from Acidobacteriota bacterium, assembly GCA_046723495.1. GTDB lineage: Bacteria > Acidobacteriota > Thermoanaerobaculia > Gp7-AA8 > Gp7-AA8 > DATDFB01. Next base: position 9,359 of record JBKOUP010000332.1, on the reverse strand, counting down.
GAACTCCGTCGTCATCGACGTCATCGACGACGGCCGGGGCATCGATCCCGCGCGCATCCGGGCCGTGGCCGTGAAGCGCGGTTTCGTCTCCGAGAAGGACGTCTTCGACAGCGAGCGCGCCCAGGAGCTGATCTTCATGCCCGGCTTCTCGACGGCCACCGCGGTCAGCGAGATCTCCGGCCGCGGCGTCGGCCTCGACGTCGTGAAGAAGAACATTCAGGACCTGAAGGGCACGATCGACATCGTCTCCACGATCGGGGAGGGGACGACGTTCCGGATCATGCTGCCGATCACGCTGGCGATCATCCAGGCCCTCGTGGTCCGCGCCGCCGGCGAGCAGTTCGCCATCCCCCTGACCGCGGTCGAGGAGTCGCTGCGCATCTACTCGCGCGACATCCGCACCGTCGAGCGCCGCGAGGTCTTCACCTTGCGCGACTTCACCCTGCCGCTGCTGAGGCTGGCCGACGCCTTCAGCCTCGACGGAGGCCGCAAGGAATCGCCCGACACGAAGTGGTTCGTCGTCGTCACGCGCTCGGGCGAGAAGATCGCCGGGATCCTCGTCGACGCCCTCGTGCGCCAGCAGGAGGTGGTGATCAAGTCGATCGGCGAGCGCCTGAAGACGACGCCGGGCATCGCCGGGGCCACGGAGGTCGGCGAGGGGGAGATTGTTCTAGTTGTCGATGTAGGATCTTTGATCGATCGCTTCGGCGGGCGGGCGCGGGAAATCCGCTCCGCGCTCGCGCCCGTAGGTTAGCGCGGAGGGAAATCGACGATGGCTACCGTGATGACGATGCATTGGCCGGAAGTGACGAAGGAGCAGTACGAGGCGGTACGCGCCGACGTGAAGTGGGAGACGAACGTGCCGAAGGGCGCCAAGTATCACGTCTCCTGGTTCGACGGCGGCCTCCACGTCGTCGACGTGTGGGATTCGCAGGCCGACTTCCAGACATTCGTGCAGGATCGCCTCGGTCCGGCCGTGGCGAAGGTGGGGATCCAGTCGCAGCCGAACGTGTCCTTCGGCGAGACCCACGCGATCTTCGCGCCGAATCCGGCTTAGAATCGCCTCACGTACGAATCGTTCTTCGGCTTCGCGACCAAGCCTTTCGGGAAGACGCCGGATCCTTCGTTCCTGTACGAGAGCCCGCAGCACCGCGAGGCGCTGGCGCGGCTCGAGTACGCCGTGGAGGAGAAGGAGCTGGCGCTTCTGGTGGGCGACATCGGCTCGGGCAAGACCACGCTCTCCCGCGCGCTGATCGACCGCCTCGGCGACGCCCGCCCGGTGGTGCTGCTGATCAACCCGCGCCTCACGCCGACGCAACTGCTCCGCTCCATCGCGGCGGGACTCGGCATGGAGCCGGGCCGCTTCCGCAACGATCTGCTCGACCAGATCCACGCCAAGCTCTTCGAGCTCTACGAGGCCGGCCGCGAGCCGGTGCTGATCATCGACGAGGCCCAGCTGATTCCGTCGAAGGCGACGTTCGACGAGATCCGCCTCCTGACGAATTTCCAGCTCGACGATCAGAACCTCCTCTCGGTGCTGCTGATCGGGCAGCCGGAGCTGGAGACGCGCCTCGACCGCCTCGCCTACGCGGCGCTGCGGCAGCGAATCGGCATGCGCTATCGACTCGGACCGCTGTCGCTGGAGGAGACGATCGAGTACATCGAGCACCGCATCCGCGTCGGCGGCGGCGCGCGCAACCCGTTCAGCCGCGCGGCGATGGAGGAGATCTACACGGCGAGCGGCGGCGTGCCGCGCCTGATCAACACCCTGGCCACGACGGCGCTGCTCGACGCCTTCGGCGAGGACGCCGAGACGATCGAGCCGCAGCGCGTCGAAGCCGCGGCGCGCGAGCACCGGCTGGAGGTGGCGCATGGTTGATCTGGTGAAGGTGAGGAAGAAGGCGAAGGCAGAAGGCAGAAGGCAGAAGGCAGAAGTGGCTCCTGCCGAAATCGCGCCTCCTCAACCCGAGCCCGTGCCCGAGCCCGAGCTCGAAAAACCCCGCCAGTCCGCGAAGCTCGAACACTTCAAGGAGACCGCCGGCACGCGCCGCGAAGGCTTCGTCGCCGAGGCCGAAACCGCCGCCTCGGCCGAGCAGCTCGAGCTCCTCACCTTCGTCCTGGCCGGCGAGCACTACGCCGTCGACATCGAGCACATCGTCGAGATCGTCACTCCGCGCTCCGTCACGCGCGTCCCCAACGCCGAGGAGGGCATCGTCGGCATCATCTCCCTCCGCGGCACGATCGTGACCGTCGTCGACGTCCGCCGCAAACTGCGCCATCCGCCGTCGACGAACGGCGACCATCCCGACCGGCGGATCATCGTTTTCGAGAAAGGCGGCGAGACCCTCGGCTTCGAAGTCGACCGCGTCCTGCGCGTCATCAAAACCGAGCCCGGCGCGCTCGAAGCCCAGCCCGTCGTCCACGCCAGCGAGCAGCACGAGCCCATCCGCGGCGTCTTCCGCCACGCGGATGCGTTGACGATCCTCCTCGATTTCGACAAGCTACTCCTCTGATTGGAACTCACCTGTAAGCAGTGTGCATCGCAATTTCGCGCCGCCGTCGAGCTGCCGCTGCAGGCGCCCGTGCGCGTGGCCTGCCCGGCGTGCGGGTTCCAGATGGTGCTGCGTCCGCAGTCGGCCGTGCAGCCCGCGCCCGCGCAGCAACCGCGCCGGCGCATCGCCGCCATCGCCGACGAGCCGCGGCCGTTCCGCTCTTTCCTGGCCGAGCATCTGCGCCGCTTCGGCTTCGACGTGGCCCTCTTCGAGACCGGCGAGCCGACGCTCGACTACGTCCGGCGCACGCGCGCCGACCTGGCCATCGTCAACGTCTACCTCAAGGGGAAGCTCGGCGTCGAAGTGACCGAGGACATCAAGATCGATCCGGCCCTGTCGCACACGCGGGTCATCCTCATCGGCGCGCTCTTCCGCGCCAACCGCTTCCGCGCCAATCCGACGAACCTCTACGGCGCCGACGAATACATCGAGGAGCAGATCCCGGAGAAGGAATTCCGGCAGATCGTGCGCAAGCTCTTCCCGCAGCTCGGGCCGACGCTGGAGACGGCCATGGAGCCGCACGAGTACGATGAAGCGCGGCGCCTGGCCCGCCTGATCCTCTCCGACATCATCATCTATCACCCCGTGAAGGTGGAGGAGGGCATCCGCCAGAACACGTTTTTCGAGATCCTGAAAGAGGAGATCGACGAAGGCCGTCAGTACTACGATTCCCGCGTGCCCTACCGCGTGCGCCGCGACACGGAGATCTATCAGGAGACGCTGCAGCAGTTCGTGGAGATGAAGAGGGAGGAGCTGTTGAAGACGGGGACACGATGATGAGGTTGTTAGTTGTTAGTTCTTAGTTCTTAGTTTCCACGGCGACCCGAAAAACTAAGAACTAAGAACCAAGAACCAAGAACCATCATGAGCGCCACACCCGAACTCATCCAGCAGGCCCGCTCGTCCGATCCCGACCTCCGCCAGAAGGCCGCCTGGGCCGTCTCCCACGCCGAGGAGGAGCGCGACTATGCGCTGATGTTCGAGCTCCTCGGCGACAAGGACTGGCGCGTGCGCAAGACCATCGTCGACGGCTTCGTGCGCGATCCGCAGCCCGAGGTCGTCCGCGGCCTGCTCGACTCCCTCGCCGACGCCGACAACGCCGGCAAGCGCAACTCCGCCACCGAGGCCCTCGTGCGCGTCGGCGTGGCGGCCATCGGGCCCATCGTGTCGCGCCTGCGCGGCGAGAACGACGTCGACGTCCGCCTCTCCCTCGTCAACCTCCTCGGCGACCTTCGCAGCGCCGAAGGCTTCGACATGCTCGTGGAGATGCTCGACACGGAGCGCGACATCAACGTCGCCTCATCCATCGTCTCTTCGCTCGGAAAATACCGCGACGCCGCCGCGCTGCCGCCGCTGCTGCGCGTCCTCCGGCGCGAAGACCTCTGGCTCAAGTTCCACGCCATCGAGGCCCTCGGCGAGATCGGCGACCGCGCCGCCCTGCCGTCGATCCTCCCGCTGTATGGCGAGAAATCGCTGCGCAAGCCGGTGCTCGAAGCGATCGGCAAGATCGCCGACGTCGGCACCGTCTCGTTCCTCCTGCGCATCATTGCCGACGAGGAGAAGCTCAACCTCACCGCCCTGCGCGCCCTCGTGCGCATCGCCGACGCCAGCAAGCCGAGGATCGTCGAGCAGGCCGAGCGGCAGCTGATCCAGCGCAAGTTTCGCGAGTCCTTTCCGGGCTCGAAGATCGCCCCGCTCATCGAGCACCTCCACGCCACGCCGAAGCGCGACGTGAAGAGCTTCATCCTCACGTTCCTCGGCTGGTCGGGCGACGAGCGCGTGCTGCCGGTGCTGATGAACTACCTCGAGCAGCCCGACACCGCCGAGGTCGCGGCGCAGGCCCTCATCGACTTCGGCAAAGGGGCCGTGCCGGCGATCCTGGCCGCGCTGCGCAACGCCGAAGAGGACGAGATCGTGGCCCTCCTGCTGCGGGTCATCAACGTCATCGGCGGCGCCGAGTCGATCCCGAGCATCCTCCCGATCCTCGACCACGACAACGCCATGATCCGCCGCCTCTCCATCGAGATCCTCGGCGACATCGCCGACCCCGTCTCGCTCGATTACCTCCTGGCCAAGCTCGACGACGCCGACGTCGCCTCGCAGCAGGCCGCGGTGAACTCGATCTCCGCGCTCGTCGTTGCCTTCCCGGAAATCATGCCCGACGTGCTGGCCAAGATCCGCAGGCTCGAGACCTCGGGATCGATCCCGATGCAGCTCAACTCGCTCTCCGTCTTCGTGAACATCCAGGGCGAGGGCTACCACGACGAGCTGCTGCTGGCGTCGAAGGACAGCGATCCGACGATCCGCCAGAAGGCCGTGTCGCTGATGGGGAAGTTCAGCGAGGAGCGTTTCGCCGACCAGCTCGTGCTCTCGCTCGCCGACGAGTCGACGGCCGTGCGCCTCGCGGCCATCAACGCGATTGTCAGGCTGCGGCCCGAGAAAGGGCTGGAGCCGCTCATCAGCTCGCTCGAGGACACGGACGTCTGGATCCGCACCGCCGCGGCGCAGGCCCTCGGCGAGTACCGGCACCCGGCGGCCATCGATCCGCTGGTCCGCCACATCGACAACGATGTGCCGCCGGTGCGCATTGCCGCCATCGAGGCCCTCGGAAAGTCGGGCCACGAGCGCGTGAAAGAAGTGCTCTTCCGCTGCGTCTATGAGTCGGACCTGGAGATCCGCCGCGCGGCCATTCTCGCGCTGGGCCGGATTCCCGGGCACGAAGTCTTCGACTATCTGATGTACGCGATGACCGACGCCGACTGGCGCGTGCGTGCCGCGGCGGCGACGGCCATCGCCCTGCGCGGCGACAAGGCCGCGCTGCCGTCGTTGCACGCGGCGCTCGAGGACACCGACACGTACGTGCAGCAGTCGGCGGTCCTGGCGCTCGACAAGATCCCGGACCGCTCGTCGTTTCCGTACCTCCTGGAGGCGCTGGAGAACCGGGCCATCCTCGACGACGTGTCCGACGTCTTCGTGCGCCACAAGGATCTCTATCGCGATTTGTTGGAAGAAGCCTGGAGGGTGGCGGACAGCAGAAGAGAGGTCGTGATTGCCGCAATTCTATCGGCAATGAAGCAGTAAAGGGCGCATTCGCCTGGGTCCCGAATGTCCACGTTCAATTTGTCGCTGAATCATCATTTGGAGCTGCCGGACGACGTCTTCCGGCTGCTGCGGGACGCGATTTACAAGCGCACCGGGATGTGGTTCGCCGACAATTCGAAATACCTGCTGCAGAAGCGCCTCTCGCCGCGCGCGCGAGAGCTGAATTTCGACTCCTTCCAGAAATATTTTTATTTTCTGCAATACGACCCGCGCGCGGACACGGAATTCGACCAGATTTACGACCTGGTCACGACGAACGAGACGTATTTTTTCCGCGAGCCGGCCCAGCTGGCGGCATTTACGGAGGAGATCGTCCCCGATCTGCTCATGAGAAAGCCGGTCAAGAAGATCCGCATCTGGTCCGCCGGCTGCTCCTCGGGCGAGGAGCCGTATTCGATCGCCATGCTGCTGCAGGAGGCGGGCTGGTACGACAAAGCGCAATTCGAGATTTTCGCCAGCGACATCAACCAGGCCGTCCTCGCCAAGGCCCGCCGCGGCCATTATCGCGAGAACGCCTTCCGGGCTACGGAGTCCGCAGTGCGCGACCGCTATTTCACCCGCGACGCCGACGGCTCCTGGCGCATCCACGACGACATCCGCAACCGCATTTCCTTCGGCCGATTGAATCTCTACGACGAGTCCCGTGTCTCCCTCCTCGGCCACCTCGACGTGGTCTTCTGCCGCAACGTGATCATTTATTTCGACGATGCGTCCAAGCGCGTGGTCGTGTCGAATTTCTATAATCGTCTGGTCGAAGGCGGTTATTTGCTATTGGGGCATTCCGAGTCGCTGATTTCATTATCGACGCAATTCAAATTGCGGCATTTGAAGAACGACATGGTCTATCAGAAATGACCGTGTGACATCAGCCACATCACATTCGTGCCGCGCGACATGGGCGGACGTACGCGCGTGGCCCACCCTACGCTCATGCGAATCGCCGAGCTCATGAGCCGCAACGTCATCTCGGTCGCTCCGAATGATCCTCTGTCGATCGCGCGCGAACATTTCCGCGCCAACAACATCCACCACCTCCTCGTCGTCGAGCGCGGACGCGTCGTCGGCGTCATGTCCGTGCGGGAGATCATCGGCAAGCACGCCGACGCCACCGTCGGCAGCGTCATGGCCCGCAACGTCCTGACCGTCGGACCGGAGAGCTCCACGCGCGACGTGGCCACGGCCATGATCGGCCGCGGGCACGGCTGCGTCCCGGTCGTGGAGGGCGGCCGCGTCGTTGGCATCGTCACCACCACCGACCTGCTGCGCGCCATCGCCTAGCACTACACTACCCGGCGCGTGGCAACAGCCCGACCCATCCGCGCGCTCGTCATCGACGACTCCGCGTACAACCGCGTCACCCTCTCGCGGATGCTGGAGTCGCATCCGCAGATCAAAGTCGTGGCCACCGCCGTCAACGGCGAAGACGGCATCAAGCAGGTCATGCGGCATCGCCCCGACGTCGTCACGCTCGACCTGGAGATGCCGATCATGGACGGCTTCGCCTTCCTGCGCTGGCTGATGCACAACCTCCCCACGGCTGTCATCGCCGTGTCCTCGCGATCGAGCGACCGCAGCGTGTTCAAGGCCCTCGAGCTCGGCGCGCTCGACTTCATCGCCAAGCCCGGCGGGCGCGTCTCGCCGCGGCTCGAGGAGATCGAGAAAGACCTCGTCGTCAAGGTGCTGCAGGTCGTCGAGCTGCGCATGGAGAACCTGCGCCGGCGCGTGCAGGAAGAGGAGCACGCCGCGCCGCATCCGCCGGCGGTGGAGGTCTGTGCCGGCGGCGTCGAGCTCGTCGCCGTCGGCTGCTCCACCGGCGGTCCGCCGGCGCTGCAGCATCTGTTCGAGTCGCTGGCGCTGCTGCCGATCCCCATTGTCGTTGCCCAGCACATGCCGCCGACGTTCACGCGCCTCTTTGCCGAGCGCGTCAATCGGCTCACCGCGTACACGGTGAAGGAAGCGGACGACGGCGAGCCGCTCGTGCGCGGCACGGTCTACATCGCGCCGGGCGGGATGCAGACGGAGGTCCGCCGCAACAGCGACGGCCTCTACGTGCGCGTGTTCCCCGCGAACCTCACCGACCTCTACGCCCCGTCGGTCGACCGCCTCTTCAACGCCGCCGCCGACGTCTGCGGCGACCGCCTCGTCGCCGTCATCATGACCGGCATGGGCGACGACGGCGCCGAGGCCATGCGCAACGTGCGCGGCCGCGGCGGCCGCACCATCGCCGAGTCGGCGGAGACGGCGATCATCTTCGGCATGCCGAACGAGGCGATACGAACGGGGTGCGTCGATGAGGTTCTGCCGCTGGGGCAGATTGCGGGAGCGATCGAGAGGCTTTGCACGGGGTAAACCAGAAACCAGAAACCAGAAACCAGAACCCGCCCGCCCATCGTTTCTGGTTTCTGGTTTCTGGTTTCCCTTCGTGCTACGCTCCCGCGCAGTCCGAGCGGGCCCATGAGCGAAGAGAGAGCGGAGAAATTTCTAGAGTTATTCAATAAAGGCAAGGAGTTCACCGAAGAGCTCCTGAGGGAGAACCAGCGCCTGCGCTACCGCGTGGCCTCGCTGGAGACCGGAGAGGCCAACGCCGACGAGGTCGCCCGCCTGCGCGCCGAGATCCAGCAGCTCACCGAGGAGTACCGCAGGATCCAGGAGCGCTTCCGCGAGGTCGAGGAAGAGAACAAGGACTTCGCCAACCGCTACATCGAGATCGAGGAGCAGAACAACAACCTCGCCAATCTCTACGTGGCCAGCTACCAGCTCCACTCCACGCTCGACTTCAAGGAAGTCATCACCATCGTGCAGGAGATCGTCATCAACCTCATCGGCGCGGAGTCCTTCGCCATCCTCTTGCTCGACGAGAAGACGAACGACCTGCGGGCCATCGCCTGCGAAGGCGAAGACGTCGTCCCCGGCGTCGAGAACCTCTCCGCCCGGCTCGGCGAGGGCATTCTCGGCTCGGTGGCCAAGACCGGCGAGAGCTACTACATCAACCAGGACGTCGACGGCGGCCGGGTCACGCTGGAGAAGCCGCTCGCCGCCGTTCCGCTGAAGATCAAGGAGCACGTGATCGGCCTCATCGCCATCTACAAGCTCCTGCAGCAGAAGGACTCGTTCTCCGCGGTCGACTACGAGCTCTTCTCGCTGCTGGCCGCGCACGCCGCCACGGCCATCTTCTCGTCGAAGCTGTACTCGCAATCGGAGAGGAAGCTGAACACCATCCAGAGCTTCCTCGATCTGCTCACGACGACAAGCTAGGGGAGGGGAGACCACAAGCTTGCCACTCGAAAACGCGAATTTCCTGGTCGTCGAAGACTCGCCGACCATGCGCCAGTTGATCTCGTTTTCGCTGAAGCGTTTCAAGAACGCGAAGATCATCGAGGCCGTCGACGGCGTCGACGCCTTGAAGAAGCTCTCCGGCCCGGAGAAGATCGACCTGATCCTCACCGACATCAACATGCCGGTGATGGACGGGCTGAAGCTCGTTTCGCTGGTGCGCCAGAACGCGCAGCTGAAGGCGATCCCGATCATCATCATCACCACGGAAGGCGCCGAGGAGGACCGCGAGCGCGGCCTGGCCCTCGGCGCGAACGCCTACATCAGCAAGCCGATCCAGTCGTCACATCTGATCAAGACGATCTCCGAGCTGCTGGCCGTGTAGGACAACCTCTCAGGTTGTCCCGGACAAGCTGAGAGCTTGTCCTACGT
>JBKOUP010000019.1:0-16565 GCA_046723495.1 Acidobacteriota bacterium | reverse complement strand
GTGTTCTGCATCCACGTCGCGATGGGTCCGAAACGCTTCCGCCCAGCGTGCGAGGTAATCGCCCTCGGCCCAGGTGCGCGCCTGTTGCGGAAACTCGGCGACTGCTTTCTCGATCTCCGCTGGCGTCGCTTCGAACCGCTCGATGCGCGCGGCCATGCTTTTCCACTGCGGCTTTGGACGCTCCAGAGCGTTGAGGCGATGCCGCGCTTCGAGTGACCAGCCGGAGTTGCTGTCGAGAGCCAGGTACTTTTTGAACTCCGTTGCAGCGATATCGTCGAGATGGAGAGTTCCTGCCGCAAGCGCGTAGTTGAAATGCGCCTCCGGCAGCGAGGTGTCGACGCCGAGGGCACTTGCCGCGGCAGCCAATGCGGAAGCGAACTCCTGCGCATCGTCATTTTCACGGGCGACTTCGTAGCGCGCTGCAGCGAGATCGCTCCATGCCTGTGCGTTTCTTGGACTTGATTTCACGAGTTCGAACAGGTCCTTCGACGCGGCATCAGGATGACCTTCGACTAGCCGCGATACTGCTCGCGCGTGGCGCGCCTCGATATCGTTACCTGATGCCGTTCGCACCAGCTCCATGGCAACCATTTTGGCTGCATTGTGCTCGGGCGGCTCGCCATCTCCAGAGCCGCGATGAACGCGCTGCATCGAGGCATATCCGAAACCGCATAGCCGCGCCTCGGCGATCCGCATGCCGCGCGATGCGGCAATCAACCGTTCCATCGGCGATTGCCGGCAGCCGACGAGAGCGGACACGGCGATCGCTGCCCAAAGCGAGATGCTGCGCACATGCCCTCCTTATAAAGAGAGTGACGCGAATCAACTTTTTCGGATCGCCACCAGTATAGAACAGACGGGTTACCGCCCGATCAATTCCGCCTCTTCCCCAATCCCGCGAATCACATCCTCCGCGGAATCCCCGCCGAGCAGCAGCCCGAACGCGCTCCGCCAGATTCGGGCGAGCTCGAGCGCGTTCGTGCGCACCAGCGGCACGCCGCCGCGCTCGATCACGAACGCCGCCGCCACCGTCCGCCCGATGCGGCGGGCGGTGACGCCGTGCTCGCGCGCGATGCGCAGAACGTCGTCGGGGCGGGGGGTGGAGACGACCGCGCGTGCTTGCGATTCGCTGAAGAGCAAGGCGACGGCGTCGACGTCGTCGGCGTGTCCCAAGAGGTCGACGTGGCAGCCGATGCCGTCGGTCGCGCACTCCGCCAACGCCACCGCCAGGCCGCCGTTCGCCAGGTCGTGCGCGCTGCGAATCGCGCGGTGCTCGTGCAGCGCGAGGAGGCACTCCACGAGCGCGCGCTCGTGCTCGAGCGACACGCGGGGCGGGAGGGCGGGTGGGGCATCGGGCAGGCGGAGCTGGGCCCACTCGGAGCCGCCGAGCTCGTCGGAGGTCGTGCCGAGGAGCACCACGTCGAGCGCCGGCTCGGGAAACGTCAGCCCGCAGCCGGCGTCCTCGGACAGGATGCCGACCATCCCCACCGTTGGCGTCGGATGGATCGGGCGGCCCTCGGTCTCGTTGTAGAACGACACGTTGCCGGAGACCACCGGCGTCTCCAGCGCGCGGCAGGCGTCGCTGATGCCGCGGATGCACTCCGCGAACTGCCACATGATCTCCGGGCGCTCGGGCGAGCCGAAGTTGAGGCAGTCGGTGATCGCCGCCGGCCGCCCGCCCGCGGCGGCCACGTTGCGCGCGGCCTCGGCGACAGCTTGCTTGCCGCCTTCGTACGGGTCGAGGACGCAATAGAGAGGGTTCACGTCGGACGACAGCGCCAGCGCGCGGCCGTTGCCCTTCACGCGGACGATCGCGGCATCGCGGCGCTCCGGCTTGGCAATCGTGTTCGTGCGCACGGTCGTGTCGTACTGCTCGTAGATCCACTGCTTCGAACAGAGATTCGGCGACGCGAGCAGATGCAGCAGATCTTCGGTGAGGTCGGAATCGGGGACGGGTGGGCGGGAGAGCGGCGGAGGTAGAAGCCGCGGAGAAAGCGGTCGCGAGTACACGGGCGCCTCCGTCGAAATCGGCTCGACAGGGATCGACGCCACCTCGGAGCCGTGAAAAAAAATCCGCACGAGCCCGTCATCGGTGACGGAGCCGATGATCGCGGCGTTCAAATCCCACTTCTCGAACACGCGCACGACCTCGCTCTCGCGGCCGCGCGTGGCCACGATCAGCATCCGCTCCTGCGACTCGCTGAGCATGATCTCGTACGGCGTCATCCCGCTCTCGCGCACCGGGACGAGGTCGAGGTCGAGGCGGATGCCGGTGCCGGCGCGGCCGGCCATCTCGAACGACGACGACGTCAGCCCGGCCGCCCCCATGTCCTGAATGCCGACGACGGCGTCCGTGGCCATGATCTCCAGGCAGGCCTCGAGCAGCAGCTTTTCCGTGAACGGGTCGCCGACCTGCACCGTCGGGCGCTTCTCTTCCGAGGTCTCGTCGAACTCCGCGGAGGCCATCGTCGCGCCGTGGATCCCGTCGCGTCCCGTCTTCGAGCCGACGTAGATTACCGGATTGCCGACGCCCGTGGCCGTCCCTTTGAAAATGCCGTCGCGCTTGGCCACGCCGAGGGCGAAGACGTTGACGAGGATGTTCCCGTTGTAGCAAGGATGGAAGGACGTCTCGCCGCCGACAGTGGGGATGCCGATGCAGTTCCCGTAGCCGGCGATGCCGCGCACCACGCCGTCGACGAGGTACCTCATCCGCGGCGCGTCGAGCTCGCCGAAGCGCAGCGAGTCGAGGCAGGCGATCGGCCGCGCGCCCATGGTGAAGATGTCGCGCAGGATCCCGCCCACGCCGGTGGCCGCTCCCTGGTACGGCTCGATGAACGACGGATGGTTGTGCGACTCCATCTTGAAGGCCGCCACCCAGCCGTCGCCGATGTCGATCACGCCGGCGTTCTCGCCCGGCCCCTGCACGACGCGCGGTCCCGTCGTCGGGAAATTGCGCAGGTGCACGCGGCTCGACTTGTACGAGCAGTGCTCCGACCACATCACGGAGAAGATCCCCAGCTCCGTGTAGTTCGGCGCGCGTCCGAGGATCTGTTCGATGCGTTGGTATTCGTCGGGAGTGAGGCCGTGCGAGGCGATGACCTCAGGCGTGATCTGCATGCCCTGCGATTGTAGGGGAGGACGGGCTTGCAGCCCGCCAGAGGAGTTCGGGCGACGCGCCCGCTGAGGTCCAGTTCAGCCTCCTCTGCCGGACCACAAGCCCGTCCTCGGACGACGGGCGCTACCGCGGCGGACGCGGTCCGCCGGCGCCGCCGGGCTGCGGCGGATGCTGCGACAGGAACTCGCGCGCGGCCTTGAAGGCATCGAACTTCGCCTTCTGCTCGGGTGTCAGCGTCGCGGACAGCTTGGCGTCGAGCGCGTCGTGCGCGGCTTTCACGGCGGCCTCGAAGTCGGCGTGGGCGCTCTGCCAGGCCGTTTTCTGCGCGTCGGTCAGCTGCAGGTAATCGGGCAGGACGTCGCGGCGCGGCGGCGGCGCGGGTTGGGCGACGGCGGTGGCGGCCATCGCGGTGACGAGGGTGATGAGGATCAATGCTTGCTTCATGTCGTTGTCTCCTTGCCGCAAACAACGATCAAGTTAGCGAAGCGTTGAGGTCAATTCATCAAGCCTTCGCAAGCGCTTTGTAAGCGGTGTAAAAAGCGCGCGGCGGGGCCGCTCGCGGCGCGCGCGGGCGTGTAGACTCGGCGCCAATGCGACGGCCGTGGCTGCTCCTGTTGGCGACGCTCCTCGTCGTCGTGCTGGCGGTGCTGGCCTCGCTGCAGGTGCGGTGGATCAACGACCTGAGCGCGGCCGACGAGCAGCGCCGCCGCGGCGCGCTCGACGTCGCGGCGCGCCGGCTCGCCGACGATGTCACGCGCGAGGCCATGCGCGTGCACGACGCCTTCGACCAGGCTCCGCGCGATGCCGGCGATCTCGTGCGCCGCTATGAAGAATGGAGAGCGTCGGCGCGCGAGCCGAAGCTGATCGATGCGATTTACACGGCGGACATGGGGCCGGACGGCCCGGCGCTGTCGCGGCTCGACACGGCTAGGCGCGCGCTCGTGCCGGTGCCGTGGCCGGACGCGCTCGACGCGGCGCGGTCCCTGCTCCGCGGATCCGATGGGCAGCCGGCGCCACGGATGCCGATCATCGCGCAGATCCCCGCGGTGATGGTGCCACTGCGGCCGGAGCCTCCTCGGCCGCCGCCACCACCATTCGGAGGCGGGCCGCCGCCGTTCCGGCCGGCGGGGAGGCCGGAGGCGACGTTTCGGCCGAGGCGGACTGCTTTGTTCGTCACGCTCGATCGTGCTGCGATCGAATCTCTCGTGCGCGAGCTCAACCCGTTGCCGGCCGACCAGTACGACGTCCGCGTCGTCTCCGGCGAGGCCCGCGACGACGCCGAGGTCGTCGCGCCGATGCTCGCCGTCGGCCCGCTGCGCGAGTCGCCCGAGTCGTCGCGCACGTACTGGCGCCTGCTCGTGCGCCCGCGCGGGATTCCGTTGTCGGAGATCGTGGCGAAGGCGCGACGCCAAAACCTCGCCGTCAGCGCCGCCATCCTCGCGCTGCTCGCCGGCAGTTTCGTCTTGCTGGCCGTCCTGGCGCGGCGCGCGGAGCGGCTGCGCGTGCAGCAGCTCGAGTTCGTCGCCGGCATCACCCACGAGCTGAACACGCCGCTCGCGGCGCTCACCTCGGCCGGCCAAAACCTCGCCGACGGCATCGTCAGCGAGCGCGAGCAGGTGGCGCGCTACGGCTCGATGATCGTGAAGGAATCGCACCGCCTCTCCGACACCGTCGCCCAGGTGCTCGACTTCGCCGGCATGCAGGGGCGCGGCGCGCCGGCGCGCTTGGTGCCCGTCGACGTGCGCGCCGTCGTCGAGGACGCGGTCGCGCAATGCGGCTGGCTGGCCGAGGAGGCGAAGGTCAAGATCGAGACGGACGTCGCCGGCGCGCTGCCGGCGATCGACGGCGACGCCGACGCGCTCACACGCGCGGTGCAGAACCTCGTCGCGAATGCGATCCGCCACGGCGGCGAAGGCGGATGGGTGGGCGTGCGGGCGGTGGGGGAGGGTCGGAGCGTGGCCATCACGGTCGAGGACCGCGGCCCCGGCGTGGCCGCGCGCGACGTCAAGCATCTCTTCGAGCCGTTCTACCGCGGCCGGGGCGCGGAGCGCGTGCGCGGCAGCGGACTCGGGCTGGCCATCGTGCAGCGGATCGCCGCGGCGCATGGCGGGACGATCGAGGTCGTGCGCCAGCGCCAGCGCGGCGCGGCCTTCACCCTGCGCATCCCCGAGGTGCAGCATGCCTGAGCTGCGCCGGAGCATCCTCGTCGTCGAGGACGAAGACAGCCTCGTCGTCACGCTGCGCGACCGCCTGCGCGCCGAGGGCTACGACGTCGAGGTGGCCTTCGACGGCGAGACGGCCGTGGAGCTCGGCGCGAAACCGCACCTCGACTTGATCGTGCTCGACGTGGCCTTGCCGAAGAAGAACGGCTTCGACGTCTGCCGCGATCTGCGCGCCCGGCGCGTGCAGACGCCGGTGCTGATGCTGACCGCGCGCGGGCAGGTCGTCGATCGCGTCGTGGGGCTGAAGCTCGGCGCCGACGACTACCTGACGAAGCCGTTCGACATGAGCGAGCTGCTGGCGCGCATCGAGGCCCTGCTCCGCCGCGCGCGCAGCGCCGCCACGGGCGCCGACGCCGTCGTCTTCGGCACCGTGCACGCGGACTTCCGCAGCGCCGTCGTCCTTCGCGACGGCCAGCCCGTCGAGCTCTCCGGCCTGGAGATGAAGCTGCTGCGCTACTTCGTCGAGCACCGCGGCGCGCTGCTCACGCGCGACGAGCTGCTGGAAAAGGTGTGGGGCTACGACGCGATGCCGGTCACGCGCACGGTCGACGTGCACGTGGCCTCGCTGCGGCAGAAGCTGGAGCGGAATCCGTCGCGGCCGGAGCACTTCGTGACGGTGCACGGATTGGGGTACAAGTTCATGGGGTGACCCCGATCTCGCGTGTTCCGTCCTCGCGCACGGCGATCGTGATCTCCACGTGCCCGTCCTCGAACGCCGCGAACTCCTCCTTCGGCCACTCGATCAGCTTCACGCCCGGGCCGGCGAGGAGCTCGGGGATGCCGATCTCCAGCCATTCGCGGCGGCTCTCGCTCAGGCGATAGCCGTCGATGTGGATGATCGGCGCGCCGCTCGCCACCGGGTACTCGTGCACGATGGCGAACGACGGCGAGCTCACCTCGCGCGGATCGGCGCCGAGCTCCGTGGCCATGGCCCGGGCCAGGAAGGTCTTGCCGCTGCCGAGGTCCCCGACGAGATGCACGACCGCGTCGGGCGGCAGGGCGCGGGCGATCTCGCGGCCGGCCGCCGCTGTTTCGGCTTCGTTGCGCCCGAGAAACGTTTTCACGACGGCGGATCATAGCGCGCGAATCGCGACGTACCCTGCTCGTATGCTCTTCGCCGTTCTTGCCGCCGCGACGGTCGCGGCGAACGCGCCGAAGCCGCTGCCGGAGGTCATCGCCCGGTTGCGCGAGAACGCAGCGCTCGAGGCGTATATGGGCGACGAGCACGCAGTCGGGAAGGCCGTCAAATCGATCGCCGAAGCGGCAAAGACAAGCAGCGACCTGCGGTCGATCGCCGCGCACGTCGCGCGCGACCTGTCGATGTCCCTTTCCGCCGCGGCGGCGCTCTCCGAGGCGGAGCTCCGCGCGCTGGCACGCGAGGACGTGCGGGACCCCTCGCCGGAGGTCGATGCCGCATTCGCGGCCGCGTTGCGCGAGGCGCCGGCGAATCGCTACGTGCTCGCCGCATACGCGTCGTACGCGAGCTGGAGCCGCGGCGAGCAGTTCGCGTCCGAGGTCCTACCGCGCCTGCGCGGCTTGCCGGCGCCGGCTGTCATCGACATCGCCGAAAGCATCGCCGAGGGTGAGGGCATCGTCGTTCTCGCCGACGCGCTCGATCGCGCTCCTCATGACACGGCCTTACTGGCAGCGCTCGCGGAACGCGACAGCCTGTTGATGAGCGCTGCCCTCGGTCCGGTGCGCATGAACGGCCGGGCGAAGCTGCGCCAGGAGTGGAACGGGAAGCCGTCCGTCGACGCCGCGGCGAAACAGATCGATGCGCTGATCCAGCTCGGCTTTTCGGCCGAGGCGCTCGCGGTCTTCGATGCTCTTCCGCCGGCGGCGCGCGAGGGAATCCGAGCGAAGACGCATCAGGATGGGATCGGCCGCATGCCGCTGCCGATCGGCCTCTCCGCGGCGGCGTTCCTGTCGCACGACAGCAAGCGTGCGCGCGCTCTCCTCGCCGCCGTCCCTCGCGCGGAGGGCGACCAGGTCTACATCGATGTATTGCGCGAGTTGCTCGCGGAGAGGCAGGTTGACGATCCGTTCGACCTCCTCGCGGCGGCGCTCGCCGGCACATGGAGCCGTCCCAGTGGCGGCGTGTGGGCCGCGACGCTGGCGCAGCTCGCCGAGGGCGGCCGCTATCCCCGCCTGGCGGAGAAGATCCGGGCGACGCAGACGGCGCCGCAGTATCTGCTCTTCGGCGAGGATGCGATTTCGTACCTTCCGCCGGCCTTGCGCGCCGAGGCCGAGGCGATGCGCGCGAAGATCGCCTCGATCGCCGCGCCGGTGCCGCCGGCCGCGGAGCCGAGTGCGATCGAGACCCTGCTGCGCGCGCCGCGGATCGTGCCTTTCGTCGAGAAGCCGCTGCCAGCCGAGCTTCCGCCCGCCGGCGAAGTCGTCGACTGTAGCAAGGCCGCCGAGGTCGCCAAACGAATGAATCTTCCGGCCGGCCTGCATCCGCTGCGCATGGAGCGGCGCGGCAACGAGGTCGCGGCGATCGCCATCGCCCGCATGCTCGATCCCATCGGCGAAGTTGCCCTCGGCGCATATTGGATCCTCCACTCGACCGACGGCGGCGCGACGTGGGAGGAGCCGCTCTACACCGGGCTGCGCGAGAACATGCCCTACGTCGTGCTGCCGTCGTCGAGGCTGCCGCTGCTGGCCGGCGATCACCTCGACATCGAAGTGCACGTGCGCGAGATCGACACGGCCACGATCACCTTCCCGCCCGTCGCTCTGCGCACGAAGCGCGAGGCCGGCGGCTTGTATCTGGAGATGCCGTGGGAGGCGCTGCGCCGCGACTCCGACGGCGACGGCGTCCCCGATCTCGTCGAGGAGCGCATCGGCACCGATCCCCACAACGCCGATACCGACGGCGACGGCATCGACGACAGCAAGGACGGACTGCCGCACGTGCCGCTGACCGGCACGCCTACTGCGGCGTCCGAGGCGCTGGCGGCGTTGCTGCGCCGGATGTACCAGGGCGGCGGCGCGATCGTCGAGGGCGTCATGCAGAGCGACGATGAGCGCAACGCCTGCGCGAGATCCGCCAGCGTCCTCGGCCCGCAGACGCTCTTCATCGTCGGCGACCGCGCCGCCTTCTCGGCGATCGAGGTCAACCGCCGCATCGTCGTCTTCACGCCGCGGGAGTTGGAGCTGTACGAAAAGAAGTTCGGGCCGACGTACCCGACGGAGTTTCTGTACTTTTTCCTCAACCACGCCGAAACGAAGGCGTTGGTCATCGATGACGAGCGCTGGAAGGGAAGCACCTGGGAGCTGAAGGCAACCGAGAACGGATGGGAAGCGACGCCGCTGGGGATGTGGATCTCCTAGCGCAATTTCCGGATGGCCGCCGGAATCCGCTCCGCCAAGTCCATGGCCGCCAATCCCGTGTCGCCCATCTCCTCGGCCAGCAGATCGCCGGCGAAGCCGTGCAGGTACACCGCCGTGCACGCGGCCTCGAACGCGTCGATGCCGCGCGCGAGCAGCGCCGCCACCATCCCGCCGAGGACGTCGCCCATGCCGCCGCTGGCCATGCCGGGGTTGCCGGTGGGGTTCACGTTCACGTGGCCCTCGGCGTCGGCGATGAGCGTGTGGTGCCCCTTCAGCACGACCACGCAGTTGCCAATGCGCGCGGCCTCGCGCGCGGCGCCGATGCGGTCGTCATTGATCTCCTTCGTCGAGCGGCCGAGGAGGCGCGCCAGCTCGCCGGGATGCGGCGTGATGATGCTCGCCTTCACCTCCGACGCGCGGCCCGCGAACGCGTTCAGCCCGGAGGCGTCGATCACCAGCGGCGGCGCGATCTGGGCCACGAGCTCGCGCACGAAGGCGTAGCTGTCGTCGGTGTCGCGCAGCCCGGGACCGACGAGGACCGCGTCCTTCGACTTGATGAACTCGAGGACTTGCGGGATGACGGCGCGCTCCATCGTCACGACCGGGAACGTCATCGACTCGATCGATCCGGCGTTCACGAGCGAGGCGGCGTCGACGTCGGTGACGACCGTGACGAGCCCCGCGCCGGTGCGCACCGCGCCGCGCGCACACATGACCGCGGCGCCGCTGCGTCCAAGGCTGCCGGCGACGATGGCCACGTGCCCGTACGTTCCCTTGTGCGTGTTCGCCAGGCGCGGCTCGAGGTGCGGGCGCACGTCGGCCGGCGTCGTCAGCGACAGCGTCACGTTCTCGTCGCCGATGGCCGCGCCGGGGATGGAGATGTCGGCGACGATGACTTCGCCGCATTGCATCGCCGCCGGCTCGAAGACGTGGCAGAGTTTCGGCGCGGCGAAGGTGACGGTGACGGCGGCCTGGATGCATGGGTCGAACGGGATGGCGCTGGAGGCGTTCGCGCCGCTCGGCAGATCGACGGCGACGATCGGCAAGGCCAGCTCGTTCATCGATCGAATGACCTCGGCGTGGATGCCTTCGGGCGCGCGATTGAGTCCGGTGCCGAAGAGCGCGTCGACGACGACGTCGGCGTCGCTGGCGCGGATCAAGGCCTCGGCCAGCGAGTCGTTGTCGCCGACGTCGAGCATCGGCACGTTGAGGCGCTCGCAGATGGTGAGGTTGACCTTGGCGTCGCCGCTGTACTTGGCGCGATCGCCGGCGACGATGACGACCGGGACGACGCCGCGGTTCTCGAGGTGCCGCGCCACGGCCAGGCCGTCGCCGCCGTTCGCACCGATGCCGCAGACGATGGCCGCGCGCTCGGTGCCGGGGAAGTGCTCGAAGATGGCGTCGACGACGGCGATGGCGGCGTTCTCCATCAGCACGAGCGAGGGGATGCCGAAGCGCTCGGTCGTGCGCCGGTCGATGTTCTTCATCTGTTCGGACGTCAGGATCTTCATCGCAACTCCCACTCCTGCAGCAGCGCGGCCAGCGCGCCGCCGCCCGCGTACGCGCGCAGATCGTCGATCACATCGATGTCGTTGCGCAACGGCAGCATGGCCACGGTGGTGCGGATTTTCGCCAGGGTCTGCGCCAGGACGCGGTCGCTGCCCCACTCGATGCCGCTGAAGACGGCCGGATCGAAGGCCGCGGCGCGGCAGCCGACGAGGTAGTAGCCGCCGTCGCCGGCGGGGCCGACGACCCAATCGACGGACTCGAGGAGATCGAAGGCGTGATCGATGAGGGCGCGCGTCAGGGCCGGCTCGTCGACGCCGATGGCGACGATTTTCTGGGTGCGCTGGAAAAAGAATCGCTCGGAGAAGGCCATGCAGAGGCGGTCGCCGAGGGTGTCGCCGCTCTGCATGGCCACGGGGTAGCGGTCGAAGGCTGCTCGCAAGGCCGCGCCGTTCGCGCCCTCGGTGGGCGCCCACAAGATTTCGATGTCGAGCTCCGCGCTCGGCGCGCCGAGGTTGGCGAGGAGGTCGCGCAGCATGGCCTCGTAGACGGCGAGGGCGCGATCGTCGCCGAGGTCGCGGGCCAGGCGGGTCTTGACCTTGCCGGCCTCGGGGAGGCGGGCGAAGACGATCAGCCGGTTCGGCGGCGGCGGGATCGTTTCGAACATGGCCATGCAGTTTATGCCTCGCGAAGACGAGGCATCAGCCGGTCACACCGCGGCAATCAAGGCCACGAAGCGCAGGTGCGCCGATGATCCCGCGTCTGCGCGCGGGATAAACTGCGAGCTGTGGCCGTCATCGCCCTGCTCACCGACTTCGGCACGCGCGATCCGTACGTGGCGGCGATGAAGGGGGTGATCGCGTCGCGCTGCGCGGCGCGCATCGAGGACCTCTCGCACGAGATCGCGCCGTTCGACGTCTTCGGCGCGGCGTGGTTCCTGCGCGCGATCGTCGCGTACTGGCCGGCGGGGACGATCTTCGTGGTCGTGGTGGACCCCGGTGTCGGGACGACGCGGCGGATCATCGCCGCGGAGCAGGAGGAGCGCACGTTTCTCGCGCCGGACAACGGCGTGCTGTCGCTGGTGGTCGCGCCGCCGGCGGTCTCCGTCGAAAAGGAATCGCTCTTTTTACCCGGCGGAAGCACCACCTTCCACGGGCGCGACCGCTTCGCTCCCGTCGCCGCGGCCATCGCCAACGGCCTCCCGCTCAGCGACCTCGGCCCGAGCGTCGACGACATCGTGCGCCTCGATTACACGCCGCCGTCGTACGGCCAGGCCCGCGCCGACGGAACGATCGTCGGCGTCGACCACTTCGGCAATCTGGTCACCGACATCGAGGCGGCGAAAATCGGCTTCGATCCGGTGCTGCGCGCGGGGTGGCACGTCGTCGACCGCGTCGAGCGCAGCTACGGCGAGGCGAAGGAGAGCCCGTTCCTCATCGTCGGCTCGACCGGCTGCCTCGAGCTGTCGGTGGCGAACGGGAGCGCGGCAGACGTCTTGCAGCTCGGGCGCGGCGAGAAGGTGTCGATCACGCCGAAGTGAAACGTCTGCTCGCGCCGCTGTTCGTCGCGCTCACGATCCTCGTGGCGCTGCTCTTTGGCGTGGCCTGGTTGCCGCTGCGCGAGGCCCGCGATGCCTGGCGCGCCGGGCGCGACGCCGACGCCATCGCCACCGCGGAGCGCTGGTCGCGGCTGCGCCTCTGGCCGTCGGCGTACGACCAGCTGCTCGCCGCCGCCTATTTGACGGTTGGCAATCGCGCGGCGGCGCAGTCGCATCTGCGCGGGCGGCCGCTGCGGCCGATCGTTGCGGAGGAAGACGTCGCGAAGCGCCTCTTCGCGCGCGAGCGCTACGACGATTTTCTAGCCTACGACGCCGCGTTCCACGACGACGGCGCCGCGCTGTACCGCGCCGCCGCGCTGGCCGCGACGCATCGGACCGCCGAGGCCGCGGCCGTACTGCGCAGCGTTCACGATCCGAGGGCGGTGTTTCTGCAGCGCGTGATCGCCGGCAACGTGGCCTGGTTCGTCGACCGCAACGGCGCCAGCATCGACAACGCCGACTTCGCGCCGCTCGTGCGCGCGCTCCCGCACGGCAGCTCGATCGTCGAGACGACGCTCGATCCCTTCGTCCAGCGCGCCGCGCTGCAGGCCCTCGGCACGTATCGCGGCGCGATCGTGGCCATCGATCCGCGCACGAACGAGCTGCTGGCCATCGCCTCGAACGCGAACGAGAACATCGCCATCGACGGGCAGTACGAGCCCGGCTCGGTGATCAAGGTGCTGACGGGGCTGAACGCGCTGAGCAGCGGCGCCGACCTGCGCGCGATGTTCCCCTACGTCTGCAAGGGCGAGCTGACGATCGACGGCCGCCACTTCGGCGACTGGGTGCCGTCCGGCCACGGGACGCTGAACAGCCTCGACGACGCGCTGGCCGTCTCCTGCAACGTCTTCTTCGCCGACGTCGGCCTGCGCCTCGGCCGCGAGCGCCTGCAGCAGTTCATGCGCTCCGCCGGCTTCGGCGGGCAGACGAATACCGGCGTGATGACCGTGCCGCTCGGAAAACTGCTCGAGCCGCCCGACAACAATTTCGAGACGGCCTTCCTGGCCATCGGCCTGAAGCACGAGTCGATCAATGCCTTTCACCTGGCGATGCTGGCGTCGGCGATGGCGAACCGCGGCGTGCTGACGGCGCCGCGGCTCCTGCGCGCCCGCCGCTCGATCCTCGGCGACGTCGTGGCCCTTCCGCCCGCGCAAGGCAAGGTGCAGCTCGGGTCGCGCCAGGCGGCGGAGACGATGATCCATGCGATGCAGGCGGTGGTGACGGAGCCGCGCGGCACCGGCCGCCGCGCTCCCGTGTCCGGCCTGACGATGGCGATGAAGACCGGCACCGCGGGCGAGCGGAAGAGCGGCCTGGAGGCGCTGATCATGGCCTTCGCGCCGGCCGAGCAGCCGCGCATCGCCTTCGGCGTGATCGCCGAGGATGCAGGGCCGGCGGAAATCGCCGGGGCGAAGATCGCCCATGATTTCTTGGAGGCCATGAAAGGACGGATCGAATAGAGGGCGCAGGTCGCAGGGCGCGGGGCGCAGGTGGTTGTCTTGCCGGCGCACGTGCATCCGCGAGAACACCAGCTGCGCCCTGCCCCCTGCGCTCTGCGCCCTATAATCATGCGCCATGGCCACTGGCCGCGAGCGCCGCCGCGCCGAGCGCGTCCCCACCGCGTCGATCCCGGTGCAGCTCTCCGACATCAACGGCGAGCTGATCGACCTCAGCCTCACCGGCGCCGCGGTGATCCACCGCTCGCCGATCAAGGCCGGCACGGCCTGCACGCTGATCTTCCCGAGCTACGGCGGCATCTACATCCCGTGCGAGGTCATCCGCTCCGTCGTGCAGGTGCGCCGCGGCGACAAGGGGCCGGAGTACGTCTTCCGCTCGGCGATCTCGTTCGCGGAGATGGCGCCGGAGCAGGAGCAGCCGCTGCACGAGTTTCTGCTGATCCAGATCGACCGCCTGCGCCAGCACCAGGCCGCGGCGGCTACGGCCGGCGGGCCGAGTACTCGCTGAAGATCCCGAGCTCGACGTGCCGCCTGGCGTCTGCGAATCCCGCCTCCGCGAGCGCCTGCAAGATCGCTTCGGGGCGCACGCAGGTGCGGATCGTGTCCCAGTAGTAGCGCATCAGCACGCCGGCCTCGCGGTTGCCGCTGCGCACGCGGGCGACGAACGGGACGACCCGGCCGAGGTAGAGGCCGAGGAAGGCGCGGGCGGGGGCGGAGCGCGGCGCGGTGAGCTCGAGGATGAGCAGTTTACCGCCCGGCTTCAGCACGCGACGGCACTCCTCGAATACTCCTCGTAGATCCGCGAAATGGCGCAAAGCGAAGCCGATGGTCAGAAAATCGAACTGCTCGGAGGCCATCGGCAGCGACTCCGCCTTCGCCTGCACGCGCGTCAGCGGCGCGCGTCCGGCGCGGAGCATGCCGATGCTCGGGTCGAGCGCGACGACGTCGACGTCGTTCTTCGTCGCCTCCAGCGCCGCGCGGGCCACGACGCCGGTGCCGCTGGCGACGTCGAGCATCTTCATCCCGGCCTGCAGCCCGTTGCGGGCGACGGCCTCGCGGCGGTAGCGGTCGCCGGAGCCGAAGGACATGAAGGAGATGGTCTGGTCGTACCACGGCGCGGTGTCGTCGAAGATCGTGCGGACGAAGCCTTCGCGTTTTGTCGGGTCGTCGTAGTAATCGCGCAGCGGAGGGTGGGGAGCGAGCATTGCGCGAATCTTAACGGACGTCCTTGGCCGGCTCGCGGCGCCACCTCTGCGCGATCGGCATTTGCCGGCCGTTGCCGAAGGCTTTCGATGACACGCGGATCGTCGGCGCGGCCTGGCGGCGCTTGAACTCGTTCGTGTCGACGAGCTTGAGGATGCGCGCGACGAGCTCGCGGTCGAAGCCGGCGCCGGAGATCTCGTCGACCTCTTTCCACTCCTCGATGTACAGCTTGAGGATGGCGTCGAGGATGTCGTAGGGCGGCAGCGAATCCTGGTCCGTCTGATTCGGGCGCAGCTCGGCCGACGGGGGTTTGGTGATCGACGACTGCGGGATCACCGCGCCGTTGCGGTTCAGCCAGTGCGCGACGCGGTAGACCATCGTCTTGTACACGTCGCCGAGGAGAGCGAGGCCGCCGGCCATGTCGCCGTAGAGCGTGCAGTAGCCGACGGCGAGCTCGGACTTGTTCCCGGTCGAGACGACCATCGCCCCGGTCCGGTTCGACCAGGCCATGAGGATGTTGCCGCGGATGCGCGCCTGCACGTTTTCGTTCGTGATGTCAAATTTGTCTACGCCGAATAGACTGTTGAAGGCGTTCGAAAACGGGCCGTAGAGCGCCGCGATCGGCGCGACGTGGAAGGCGATGCCGAGGTTCTCGGCCAGGGCGCGGGCGTCGTCGACGGATCCCGGCGACGAGAACTCCGACGGCATGGTGATGCCGGTGACGTGCTCCTTGCCGAGGGCCTCGACGGCGATGGCCGCGGTGACGGCGGAGTCGATGCCGCCGGAGAGGCCGACGACGACGTCGACGAAGCCGCATTTGCGGATGTAGTCGCGCAGGCCGAGGATGAGGGCCAGGGCGATCTCCTCCTCGTCGCCGAGAGCGTGCACGGAGTCGCAGCGCTCCCCGTCGAGCGCGACGAGGGCGTGGTGCTCCTCGAAGGCCGGCGCGCAGAAGATCGTCTGGCCGCTCGCGTCGATGACGATCGAGGAGCCGTCGAAGAGCAACTCGTCGTTGCCGCCGATCTGGTTGACGTAGACGAGCGGCGCGCCGTAGCGGCGGGCGATGCGCGCGAAAAGCTCGAAGCGCGACTGCCGCTTGCCGGCGTTGAACGGCGACGCGGAGATGTTGAGGAAGACGTCCGCGCCTTGTCGGGCCAGCTGGTCGACCGGGTTCTCGCAGTAAAGCTTCGTGCCGAGGATCTCGTCGTCGAACCAGAAGTCCTCGCAGATGGAGACGCCGACGCGACGGCCGGCCAGGTCGATGGCCTGCTGGCTCGTGCCCGGCTCGAAGTAGCGCAGCTCGTCGAAGACGTCGTACGTCGGCAGGAGCATCTTGTGCTGCTCGAGGAGCTGCTTGCCGTTTTGAGCGACGATGGCGGCGTTGTGCAGCGGCTTCCCGCACCAGCTCTCGTTGCGGGTGATGCAGCCGAAGATGAGCGGGACGTCGCCGGTCATCGTCACGAGCGATTCTTTGATTTCGATGGCCGCGCGCACGAAGACCTGGCGGTCGAGGAGGTCGCGCGGCGGGTAGCCGGTGACGGCGAGCTCGGGGACGAGAACGACGTCGGCGCCGCCGCGCACGCCGTCGTCGTAGGCGCGGCGGATCAGCTCGGCATTGGCCCGCAAGGCGCCGACGGTGGGGTTGATCTGGCCGATGTGGATTTTCATCGCATGGAAAAACTACCATTGCCGCGCCATGTCTGACGATTTCGGCACTGTGAATGTCCGCCGCGGCGAGCGGTCCCGGGAGATCGAGGTGCTGCGCCAGCAGTATCGCGGGCATCGCGACGCGCTGGCACGCCTCGCCGCCGATGCACCGACCGAGCAGCTCGCTGCGGAGTACCAGCGGCTGATCGCCGGCATCGACGACGCCCTGCGCAAGCTCGACGACCTCGAAGGAAGGCCGGCCACGCAGCCGGGCACGCGCCCGACGCCGCCCGTGCCGCCGATGACGTCGCCGCCGCCGTCGATGACCGCGCCGGGCATGCGCCCGCTGGCGTCGGAGCCGGTGACGGAGCCGCAGCGCTATGTCGAGGAGGAGCCGCCGGCGCCGAACACGGGCGCGCGCACGCTGCTGATCGTCGTCGTCGGCCTCCTGGTCCTCGGCGCGATCGGCTACCTCATCTGGCGCGCCA
>JBKOUP010000125.1:0-8633 GCA_046723495.1 Acidobacteriota bacterium | reverse complement strand
GTCTGCGTCGTCGGCTCGAGGATGTCGAGCAGGCGCTTGTGGATTCGGACCTCGAACTGCTCGCGCGACTTCTTGTCGACGTGCGGGCTGCGCAGCACCGTGTAGCGCGCGATCTGCGTCGGCAGCGGGATCGGTCCCGCCACGCGCGCGCCGGTGCGCTTGGCCGTGTCGACGATCTCCGAGGTCGACTGATCGAGGACGCGGTAGTCGTACGCTTTGAGGCGGATGCGGATCTTTTCGTTCATCATGATTTTTCGACCTGACTGACTACTCGATGATGTCTGTCACCGTGCCGGCGCCGACGGTACGGCCGCCCTCACGAATGGCGAAGCGGAGTCCCTTCTCCATGGCGATCGGCGCGATGAGGTTGATCGTCAGCGAGGTGTTGTCCCCCGGCATGACCATCTCCGCTCCCGCCGCCAGCTCCGCCGTGCCGGTCACGTCCGTCGTGCGGAAGTAGAACTGCGGGCGGTAGCCGTTGAAGAACGGCGTGTGACGGCCGCCCTCTTCCTTCGTCAGGATGTAGACCTCGGCCTTGAACTTGGTGTGCGGCGTGATCGAGCCCGGCTTGGCCAGAACCTGGCCACGCTCCACGTCCTTGCGCTCCGTGCCGCGCAGGAGCAGACCGACGTTGTCGCCGGCCTCGCCCTGGTCGAGCAGCTTGCGGAACATCTCCACGCCGGTGACGACCTTCTTCACCGTTGGACGCAGGCCGACGATCTCCACTTCCTCGCCGACCTTGACCTTGCCGCGCTCGATACGGCCGGTGACGACCGTGCCGCGGCCGGAGATCGAGAAGATGTCCTCGACCGGCATCAGGAAGTCCTTGTCGATGGCGCGCTGCGGCAGCGGAATGTAGCTGTCGACCGCGTCCATGAGCTCGATGATCTTCTTGCCCCAGTCCGAGTTCGGATCGCCGCTCTCGAGCGCCTTCAGCGCGGAGATGCGCACGATGGGGATGTCGTCGCCGGGGAACTCGTACGAGCTGAGGAGCTCGCGGACCTCGAGCTCGACGAGGTCGAGCAGCTCGGGGTCGTCGACCATGTCGACCTTGTTCAGGGCCACGACGATGTAGGGCACGCCGACCTGGCGGGCCAGGAGGATGTGCTCGCGCGTCTGCGGCATCGGGCCGTCGGCGGCGGAGACGACGAGGATGGCGCCGTCCATCTGGGCCGCGCCGGTGATCATGTTCTTGACGTAGTCGGCGTGGCCCGGGCAGTCGACGTGCGCGTAGTGGCGCTTCTCGGTCGAGTACTCGACGTGCGCGGTGGCGATGGTGATGCCGCGCTCGCGCTCCTCGGGGGCCTTGTCGATCTGATCGAAGGCGACGAACGAGGCCGTCCCCTTCGCGGCCAGGACCTTGGTGATCGCCGCCGTGAGCGTGGTCTTGCCGTGGTCGACGTGACCGATGGTACCGACATTCACGTGCGGCTTGCTGCGATCGAATTTCTCTTTAGCCATTGGTAACTAACCTCCGTTTTAGCTCTCGGCTCTCAGCTCTCGGCTCTCGGGCCCGCCCGCCCCGGCTACCTGAGAGCCGAGAGCCGACAGCCGAGAGCCCGTTTTTTATCCGGCAACCTTCGCAATCACTTCCTCTGCTACGTTCTTCGGTGCGGGCTCGTACGCGAAGAACTGCATCGTGTAGCTCGCCCTCCCCTGCGACATCGATCGGAGCTGCGTGGCGTATCCGAACATCTCCGAGAGCGGCACGTGGGCCCGGATCACCTTCGCCCCGCCGCGCTCGTCCATCTGTTGGATCTTTCCGCGACGGCGCGAAAGGTCGCCCATCACATCGCCCGCGTAATCCTCGGGCGTGACCACCTCGACGTCCATGATCGGCTCGAGGAGGATCGGGCCCGCCTTCTTGGCCCCTTCCTGGTACGCCATCGAGCCGGCGATCTTGAAGGCCATCTCGCTCGAGTCGACGTCGTGGTACGAGCCGTCGTAGAGGATGGCCTTGATCCCCGTCATCGGGTATCCGGCGATGATGCCGCGCTCCATTGCTTCCTTGATCCCCTGCTCCGTCGGCTTGATGAACTCGCGCGGGACGCTGCCGCCGACGATCTCGTTGACGAACTCGAACCCGCCGCCCTCGAGCGGCTCGAAGCGCATCTTCACGTGGCCGTACTGCCCCTTGCCGCCCGACTGGCGGACGAAGCGTCCCTCGGCCTGCGAGGGGCGCGTGATGGCTTCGCGATACGCGACCTGGGGCTTGCCGACGTTCGCCTGCACGTTGAACTCGCGCATCATGCGGTCGACGATGATCTCCAGGTGCAGCTCACCCATGCCTCGGATGATGGTCTGGTTCGTCTCCGGGTCGGTGTGGACCTTGAACGTCGGGTCCTCCTGCATGAGCTTCGCGAGCGCGACGCCCATCTTTTCCTGATCGGCCTTCGTCTTCGGCTCGATGGCCACGGCGATGACCGGCTCGGGGAACGTCATCGTCTCCAGCGCGATCGGGTGGTTCTTGTCGCAGATCGTGTCGCCCGTCGTGACGTTGCGCAGTCCGACGGCGGCGCCGATGTCGCCCGCCCACACTTCCTTGATCTCCTCACGCTTGTTCGCGTGCATCTTGAGGAGGCGGCCGATGCGCTCGGTGTTCCCCTTCGTCGTGTTGAGCACCGCGGTGCCAGACTCGACGTGGCCCGAGTAGACGCGGAAGAAGGCCAGCTGGCCGACGAAGGGGTCGGTCATGATCTTGAACACGAGCGCGGAGAACGGCGCGTCGTCCGAGGCCGGGCGGTCGATGAACGACTCGTCGTCGGGATTGATCCCCTTCACCGGCGGGATGTCGACCGGGGACGGGAGATAGTCGATGACGGCGTCGAGCAGCGGCTGCACGCCCTTGTTCTTGAAGGCCGAGCCGCAGAGGACCGGAGTGATCTTCTGGGCGATCGTCGCTTCGCGCAGGGCGTTCTTCAGCTCTTCGATCTCGAGCGGCTCGCCGGCGAGGTACTTCTCCAGCAGCTCGTCGTGCTGCTCGGCGATCGACTCGACCATCTTCTCGCGGAAGTGCTCGGCGTCCTGGCGGAGCTCCGCCGGGACCTCGCCGACGTCGTACTTCGCGCCGAGGGTCTCGTCGTGGAACATCAGCGCCTTCATCTGCACGAGGTCGATGACGCCCTTGAACTTGTCCTCGGCGCCGATCGGCAGCTGCAGCGGCACGGCGTTCTTGCCGAGCTTCTGGCGGATCTGGTTCACGACCGCCTCGAAGTTCGCGCCGATGCGGTCCATCTTGTTGATGAAGGCGATGCGGGGAACGCCGTACTTGTCGGCCTGGCGCCACACCGTCTCCGACTGCGGCTCCACGCCGCCGACGGCGCAGAAGACGCCGACGGCGCCGTCGAGGACGCGGAGCGAGCGCTCCACCTCGACGGTGAAGTCGACGTGGCCGGGCGTGTCGATGATGTTGACGCGGTAGTCGCCCCAGAACGCGGTCGTCGCGGCGGACGTGATGGTGATGCCGCGCTCCTGCTCCTGGACCATCCAGTCCATGGTCGCAGTGCCGTCGTGCACCTCGCCGATCTTGTGGGTGCGGCCGGTGTAGTAGAGGATCCGCTCCGTCGTCGTGGTTTTACCCGCGTCGATGTGGGCCATGATCCCGATGTTCCGCGTCTTCTCCAGAGGTACCTGACGTGCCATGTTCGTTTCTTTTTCGACAACACACCGTCGGCGCGCGGACGCGCCGACAATTCGAGCGATTCGGTTTTTGTCTTTCCCGTTGCTCGGTCCGGAACCGCAGAACCCGTTCTGTGTTATCCGGTCGAGACGGAGCTACGGAAAGCTGATGAGACTGCTTATGTGGGGCGGGTTTAAACCCGCCCTACATTTACCACCGGTAATGCGCGAACGCCTTGTTCGCTTCGGCCATCTTGTGTGTATCTTCGCGCTTCTTGATCGCGTTGCCGCGGTTGTTGGCGGCGTCGAGAATCTCGCCCGCCAGCTTGTCCTGCATCGTCTTCTCGCCGCGCGCGGCCGCGTACGAGATCAGCCAGCGGATGGCCAGGGCCGTCCGGCGCGTCGGACGCACCTCGATGGGCACTTGGTAGTTCGACCCGCCGACGCGGCGGCTCTTCACTTCGAGCGCCGGCTTGACGTTGTCGACCGCCTTCTTGAACAGCTTGATCGGATCGTCTTTGGCGCGGTCTTCGACCTTCTTCAGGGCGCCGTAGAACACGCTCTCCGCGACCGACTTCTTCCCGTGCGTCATCAGCGAGTTGATGAACTTGGTCACCAGCTGGCTGTTGTAGACGGGGTCGGGCAGAATCTCGCGTTTCGGAACTTCTCTGCGTCGTGGCATCTTTGGCTCTCGGCTCTTAGCTCTCGGCTCTCAGGCCCTCCCGCCCATCGCTCCTGAGAGCTGAGAGCCGAGAGCTGAGAGCCCTTTTCGTTTAGCTCTTCTTCGGTCTCTTCGCGCCGTACTTGCTTCTGCTCTGGTTGCGCTTGGCCACGCCGACCGCATCGAGTGTTCCGCGAATGACGTGGTATCGCACGCCCGGGAGGTCCTTCACGCGGCCGCCGCGGATCAGCACGATCGAGTGCTCCTGCAGGTTGTGGCCGACGCCGGGGATGTACGTCGTGACTTCGATGCCGTTCGTCAGGCGCACGCGCGCGACCTTGCGCAGCGCCGAGTTCGGCTTCTTCGGCGTCGAGGTGTAGACGCGCGTGCAAACGCCGCGCTTCTGCGGGCTCGACTGCAGCGCCGGCGACTTGGTCTTGTACGCGACCTTCTCGCGACCCGCGCTGACCAGTTGGCTAATCGTTGGCATTCACAATCCTCTTCTTTGGAGACACCTACAGCGAAAAATAACTGCCTGCTTGGGCAAAAACCCGCGCACTTTACGCTTGGATGGCCGGACTGTCAAGCCCGACCAGCGCACCTAACTTCCTCTCAGGACTCAGAATTCCACGCGTGTCCCGACCCCGTCGCGCAGGGCTTTGTCGTAGAGAAGCTGCGCCGAGGCGAGGTCTTCGATGGCCAGCCCAAGCGACTTGAACAGCGTGATCTCCTCGGCGCTCGTGCGCCCTTCGGCGGCTCCGGTGAGGATCTCGCCGAGCTCGGCCTTGATCTCGACTGCGGCGCCCTCCTTGCGGGCCATGAGGTAGTCGCCCGACTCGTTCATGGTCGACTCGCGGCGGTCGACGAAGAGCGACGCCGCGGCCATCGTGGCGGTGTCGACCTCGCGGGTGTGGGCGACACTCGAGCCGACGGCGTTGATGTGCACGCCCGGCTTGAGCCACTCGCGGCGAAGGACCGGCTCGCGCGAGCTCGTGGCCAGGACGATGATGTCGGCATCTTTGACGCCGTTCGTGATGTCGTCGCCGCGGGCGATGACGCGAACGTCGCGCAGCTTGCGCACGCGCGGGATGGCCCGCAGGTGCGACTTCCCCTGGACGCCGGTGCCGACGATGGCGAGCGTCTTGGCGTCCTCGCGCGCCAGGAGGCGCGTGGCGACGGCCGAGACCGCCGCGGTGCGGATCGCCGTGATGGCCGAGGCGTTGAAGACGCCGATGAGCTCGCCGGTGTCGGCGCGGTGCAGCAGGACGGCGCCGACGTGCGTGTCGAGGCCGCGCTTGGGGTTGTCGGGGTAGACGCAGATCTCTTTCAGCCCCCATCCGGGGCGCTCGCCGCCGCGCCACGCGGGCATCAGGCCGAGGAAGCCGGGGGCGTCGGGCGCGCGGACCATGCTCCGCAGCGGGTTGTGGACTTCGCCGCGGGCGAGGGCGGCCAGGGCCTCCTCCATGGCGGCGATGCAGGAGTCCATGTCGAGGAGTGCCTCGACCTCGCGCTCGTTCAGGATCAATACTTCGCTCATGGCGCCGGCCATCATAGTCGCGCTCTCCCTCGTCGGCTACGCGCTGCTGCCGCGGCGGCCGAAGGCGCGCCTGGCCATTCCGCTGTCGCTGTCGTTCGGCACGCTCGTGACCGGCTGGTCGATGTGGATCGCCGGGACGCTGATCTCGACGCGCGCGGCGTTCGTGGTGGCGGCGGCGCTGCTGCTGATCTCGCTGCGTGCGTTGCCGCGCTGGTGGCGCGACTGCCGGCGCGTCGTGCGCGAGCTCGCCGGCCTCGGCTGGGGATGGCTGCTCGTGGCGGTGCCGCTCGCGCTGGCCATCCCGCAACTGCTGCTCCCGATCGTCGACTCCGACGGCCTCCACTACCACGCCGCGTTTCCGAAGCTCTTCCGCCTGACCGGCAAGGTCTTCTTCTACCCGTGGGACGTGACCGGCGCGTTTCCGCAGACGGCGGAGATGATCTACATGCTTCGCCCCGAGTCGGCGAAGCTGATCCACTTCTGTTTTTTCCTGGCCAGCTGCGCGACGCTGGCGCTGATCGTCCACCGCCGCCGCCGCGACCGCGCCGCCGCCGTCGCCGCGCCGTTCCTTTTCGCCGTCTCGCCGGTCGTGCTCGGCCCCGCCGCCGCGGCCTTCATCGACCACGTCGTGCTCTTCCACATCGCCGTCGCGCTGCACCTGGTGATGTCCCGCCGCGCCCCCTCCCTCCCGCTCGCCGCGGCGTTCGCCACGAAGTACACGGCCGCGCCGGCACTGCTCCTCGGCGTGTCGCGCAAAGCCGCGGCGGCGACCGCGCTGGCCGCCGTCATCGCCTTCGCTCCCTTCGCGATCCGCAACGTCAAGTACACCGGCGATCCCATTTTCCCGGTCGGCCACGTCCTGCTGAAGGCGCCGATCCCGAACGTGCCGTCGACGGCGTACGTGACGCAGTTTCATTCCCGGATGAAAGGCCTCGTGGCGATCCCGTGGACAGCGAGCGAAGACGCGCAGCCGGACGAAGTCGTCGGCCTGCATCACCTCGTCGGCCTCTTCGCGCTGCTGCTCGTCGTTCGCGAGCGGCGCCTCCGCCCGGCCGCTGCGCTCGTCTTCGTCTATCTCCTCGCGGCGCTGATCGCGCGGCTGCCCGCGCGTTTTCTGCTGCCGATGTTCTTCGCCTTGGCGATCCTCGAGGCCGCGGCGCTGGCGCGGATGCCGCGGAAGCTCGTCGCCGCCGCCGCGTTGGTCGTGGCGATCCCGGCGCTGCTCACGACGGCGCCGCTGATGCTCACCTTCGCCCAGCCGTTCCTCTATCTCCGCGGCCGGCTCGATCGCGCCCACTATCTCGCCGCCGTCGTCCCCGGCTATCGCGCCGCCGAGGTTGTCAACGCCATGCCGCCTGGGGGGAAAGTCATGGCCCTCGACTTTCCCGCGCCGTACTACTTCGACCGCCCCTGGATCGTCGAAGGCGTCCTGCACGAGCCGCCGCTGCTGCGCTGGATCCGCGACGGAAACGCGATGCGGAAGCTGGACGAGAACGACGTGCGCATCCTCGTCGTCACGCCCGCCTACCGGACGAAGCTGCCGTTCAAGCTCGTGACGACGGTCGACAACATCGACATCTATTCGCTGTCGCGGTGAACGGTGTCCATCGAGAAGGCCGGGAGGCAGACGGCGATGTACTCGGCGCCGTCGGGGCCGGGCGTCGAGTACTGCACCCACTCGCCGGCGTGGGCGATGACGGCCTGGCCGGCGTGGACGTCGAGCGCGCCGTCGCGCGTGGTCACGCGCAGCGCGCCGCGCAGGACGACCGTGTACTCGTCGAACTCCGGCGTCTGTCCCGGCTCGACCCAGCCGCTAGGACTCTGCATGCGCGCCACGCTCAGCGACTCGGTTTTCGAGTTCACGCGGCCGACGAACTCCTCGATGATCTTCGGCTTGTTGCCGGCGGCGGCGATGACGGAGGGCTTGTCGATGAGCGTGGTCATTTGCAGTAGTCAGCGATGGGCGCGCTCGCCACGACGTCGATCGTCGTTCCGGCCCTCACGACGTACTCGGACGCGCCGTAGCGGTCGTCGCCGCTATGGTAATCAAAGGTGTAGCCGAGGTGCGTCCAGGGGTAGCCGATGGTCGGCTGTGAGCCGGAGGGGTGATCCGTCGTCTGATACGAGAAGAGCGAATTGTTGGCGATCCACTCGACATGCGCGCCCGCGGTCCCTTTCGGAAACGCGTTGCCGCAGTTCGGCGGGGAATCATGGGCCGTCCACGTCGCGGTCCCCGGGCACGGCAACTTCGTGGCCGTTTCGGGATCGGGCGCGGGGCGAAAGACGTTCCCGGCGGGGACGGTGAAGGTGTTGAAGATCGTGTAGGCCTTCGGCGAGTACGGCGGCAATCCGAGGAGCTGGCGCAGGCGCATCGGAGCATCGGGGCCGTACTGCTTGCACTTCTCCTGCACCTCGGGGACGAGCGTGACCCAGATCTCCCTGGTCGTCGTCATCGTCCCAATGGTGAAGCGATCGGGACCGAGCGCCACGACGAGCGCGTTCCCCTTCGCATCGCACTCGAGCGGCTTGAGAAGCCGCAGCTTCGCCGGCGCATAGACCGCGGAGTCGCGCACGGCGTCGTAGTACTCGCGCCAGAGCTTGGGATCCTCCTGGGCGCGGGCAAGGGAGGCGGCGAGCAAGAGGGCGACGAAGAAGGTGCGGCGCATGGAGAAAGTATAGGGCGCAGGGCGGAGGGCGCGGGGCGCAGGTGGTTGTCTTGCCGAGGCACGTGCCGTCGCGAGAACGCCATCTGCGCCCTGCCCCCTGCGCCCTGCGACCTCCGTTGGCATCCCTCTTGACCGCATCCCTCCCATGCTC
>JBKOUP010000090.1:0-11061 GCA_046723495.1 Acidobacteriota bacterium | reverse complement strand
CGAACGTCGAGCCCGAAGCAGGCGTGCAGTTGAGCGTGGCGGCCGGCGGATCGACGGTCACGTCGTAGTCGACGACCGCGCCGCTCGCGCTGGTCGCCTCGACGTTGTCGATGTCTCCCGGAGTGGTGATGATCGGTGCGTTGTCCAACAGCACCGACACCTTGAAGGTGCCGAACCCATAGTTCGCGTGCTTGTCGATCGCGGTGCACGTCACCGTCGTCGTTCCGACGGGGAACAGCGAGCCCGAGGCCGGCTTGCAAATCGGCGTGATGGCGCCGTCGAGATTGTCGGTCGCGGACGCGCTGAACGTCACCGCCACCGGCGAGCCGTCGGTGCTGTTTACGGTGATGTCCGACGGCACCGTGACCACCGGCGGCGTGTTGTCCGTGACGATGCAGAGGAAGGAAGCCGTGCCGGTGCCGAAGGCATCGGTGGCGGTGCACGTCACCGTGTGGGTTCCGAGCGAGAACAGCGAGCCCGAAGCAGGCGAGCACGTCGCCGTCGGGGGATTGTTCGGATCGGCGAAGCTGAGCACGCTGGTGTCCCAGGTCACGTTCGCTCCGGCGGGACTCGTGGCCTCCGCCATCACGACCTCGGGTGTATTGATCAGCGGCGGGCTCTGGGTCACGAGCGCCGTGACCGTCAACGTGGCCGGACCGATCAGCCGCGTCCCGGTGGCGTCGATGGCCTCGACCGTGACCGACCACGTGCCCGGGTTGGCCGTCAGATCGCCCGGCGCCTGCACGACGACCTGCGACGAGGTCGCGCTGAGCGCGGCGATCTCCTCACTGACGTCGCCGTTCACGAACAAGACGCGCGTGGCGACGCTACCGGCGAGATTCGATCCGGTGATCGTGAGATTCCACTCCGACGTGTACTGTCGGATCGAGGAAGGACTGAGTTGGATGGCTGTCTGCCCGAAAGCGACCACGGGCAGCAACAAAACAAGGACAAAGAGGACGGACTTCCGCATACAACCTCCCTCTCTCGAGCAGGACCTGGTCCGCGCAGTCTACACCTAAGTCTCGGAAAAGAGGCAATGCCTCTCTCCTATAATCCGCGCATGCCCGCAGCCCGCTTGGTATTAGAAGATCACACCGTCTACGAGGGGGAGAGCTTCGGCTCCGCCGCCAACGCCATCGGCGAAGTCGTCTTCAACACCTCCCTCACCGGCTACCAGGAGATCGCCACCGATCCCTCCTACCGTTTTCAGATCGTGGTCATGACCTACCCGCACATCGGCAACTACGGCGTCGAGCCGGCCGTCGAGCAGAGCGAGGAGCCGCAGGTGGCCGGCTTCGTGGTGCGCGACGCCATCGACGAGCCGTCGAGCGCGCACGCGCAGATGTCGCTCGCCGCGTACTTCGAGCGGGCGCGCATCACCGCCATCCAGGGAATCGACACGCGCGC
This sequence comes from Acidobacteriota bacterium, assembly GCA_046723495.1. GTDB lineage: Bacteria > Acidobacteriota > Thermoanaerobaculia > Gp7-AA8 > Gp7-AA8 > DATDFB01. The sequence goes on along the minus strand of JBKOUP010000090.1, from coordinate 9,651 downwards.
GCTGACGCGGCACATCCGCAGCGAGGGAGCGATGCGCGGGATGATCACGACGGAGGAGCACCGCGGCGTCGACGACGTCGTCGCCGAGATCCGCCGCGCGCCGTCGATGAGCGGCCTCGACCTCGTGCAGCGCGTGACCACGCTGCGGCCGTACCCGTTCGAGGAGATCGACGGCGGCCGTCGCCGCATCGCCGTCTACGACTTCGGCGTGAAGCGCGACATCCTCCGGCACATGGCCCAGTCGGGCTGCGACGTGACCGTCTACCCGGCCACGACGCACGCCGACGAGATCCTCAACCGCAACTTCGACGGCGTCGTGCTCTCGAACGGCCCCGGCGACCCCGAGCCGGTCACGTACGCGCAGGAGAACATCCGCGTGCTCCTCGGCAAGGTTCCCCTCTTCGGGATCTGCCTCGGGCATCAGCTCCTCGGCCTGGCCCTCGGCGGGCGGACGTACAAGCTGAAGTTCGGCCACCGCGGCGGCAACCATCCGGTCAAGGACCTGCGCAGCGGCCGCGTGGAGATCACCTCCCAGAACCACGGCTTCTCCGTCGACGCCGACTCGCTCAGCGAGAACGACGTCGAGTACACGCACATCAACCTCAACGACCAGACGCTGGAAGGCTTCCGCCACCGCCGCGAGCCGGTGATGGCCGTGCAGTACCACCCCGAGGCCGCGCCGGGGCCGCATGACTCGTTCTATCTGTTCGATGATTTTGTAACGATGATGGACGAATTCAAGTCCTGAGAGGGTGTGAAGAAATCGCACGGAAGGTCCCTCGGCATGTGTGGCGCGGACTTCAGTCCGCGCGGGCGGGATGAATCCCGCCCCACATTTCTTCACAACCTCTGAGGACTCAGGACTCTCTCGTGAACCTTCCCCTCACGATCGCCTACCGCTATCTGCGCCGCCCCACCGACGCGCTCGTCTCCGCGGTGGGCATGGTCTCGATCCTCGGCCTGGTCATCGGCGTGATGGCCCTGGTCATCTCCATGGCTCTGATGACCGGCTACCGGCGCGACCTCCAGCGCAAGCTCCTCGGCGGCAACGCGGAGATCTTCGTCTACTCGGTCGGTCCGCCCGTGGTCGAGCGCGACGCGCTGCTGCAGACGGTCCGCTCCACGCCCGGCGTGGCCGAGGCCTCGCCCGTGCTCTTCCAGCACGCCCTGGTGACGACCGAGCGCAGCTCGACCGGCAGCGAGGTCATGGTCAAGGGCATCGAGCCGGAGCGCGCGCGATCGACGCCGATGATCGCCCGCATCGCCGGCCCGCGCGGCCGCTTCGACACCGACGAAGGCGAGGCCGGCGTGGCCGTCGGCCAATACCTGGCCAAGAAGCTCGGTGTGGAGCGCGGCTCCTCGATCGCCATCACCGTGCCGAGCGACAACAGCGGCAGCTTTCTCCCCCGCACCCAGTCCTTCGTCGTCACGAACGTCTTCGCCACCGGCTTCTACGAGTACGACGCGCGCTGGCTCTTCATCGACCTGCGCGACGCCGAGCGCCTCCTCAACGCGCCGCATAGCGCGAACCTCGTCGAAGTGAAGTTGGACGAGGGCGCGCCGCTCGACACGACCATCGCCGCCCTCGGCAAGCGCCTCGACGCCCGCCGCTACGGGATCAGCGACTGGCGCGATCTCAATCGCCAGCTCTTCTCCATGCTCCGGCTGCAGCAGATTGTGCTCTTCATCGTCATCGGACTGATCGTCTTCGTGTCGACGTTCAACATCGTCTCCACGCTGATCATGACCGTGCACGAGAAGCGGAAGGAGATCGGCATCCTCTCGTCGATGGGAGCGGGGCAGCGCCTGGTGCGCCAGATTTTTCTCTGGTATGGATCGATGGTCGGCTTCGCCGGCACGGCCACCGGCATCATCCTCGGCGTGACGATCTGCTGGGTGATGACGCGCTACAAGCTGCTGTCGTTCCCGCAGGAGATCGCCGAGGTCTACTTCGTGTCGTCGATTCCGTTCATCACTGACTGGAAGGTGATCGTCTTCATCGCCGTCTTCGCCATCGCCGTCTCATTCCTGGCCACGATCGTGCCGTCGATGCGGGCGGCGCGCATGAACGTGATCGAGGCGCTGCGGCACGAGTAATCAGCGTGCCACGGCGATGACGTCGCGCGACTCCGCCGGCTGGAACGGCGCCTTGTCGTACGCGCCGTAGAACGCGATCGACGCGAATCCCGCCTCGCGCAGGGCCCGCTCGAACTGCGCGGCGCGCCAGCCGCGGATCTCCACGCGCTGCGTGGCCAGCAGCTCGCCGAACCGCTCATTGCGTACGGCTCAATTGCCGTCGATGAGCCGCGCGAAAGCGTCGGCTCGTTCACGGCAGGCGCCGCGGCCGAAGGTCCGCGCGCGCCCGCAGATCGTCGTCGCCGCCGAGGTGCGGCAGGGCGTTGCCGAGGCAGATGGCCGCGCCGAAGCGCTCGCTCACCACGTTCGGCAAATCGCGCATGTCGCCGGCGACGAAGCGCGCCCCGCCCGCCGCCCGGCTCTTCTCCAGCATGGCCGGCGAGGCCTCGACGCCGGTGACGTCGAAGCCCTTCGATGCCAGGAAGCGCGCGTGCTCGCCCGTGCCGGAGCCGAGGTCGAGGACGTTCTTCGACGGCGCGCCGCCCAACACCTCCTCGAGCAGCGGCCACTCGCGCTCCAGGCGCGGCGACCAGTGGATCAGGCGGCTGTAATCGAACTTCGCATAGCGATCCTCGGCCATGGCCATGAAGCATAATCCGCGCGCCATGAAACGCGCCCTGCTGATCCTCCTCCTCTTCGCCGCCGCCGCGCACGCGCAGGTCCCGACGCCGTCGAAGTTCCTCGGCTTCGACGTCGGCGCCGACCGCAAGCTCGCCGACTACCGGCAGATCGTGTCGTACTTCCGCGCCGTCGCCGCGGCCTCGCCGCGCGTGAAGATCGAGTCGATGGGCAAGACCACGCTCGGCGAGGACTTCGTCATGGCCGTCGTCTCCTCCGAGGCGAACATGCGCAACCTCGGCCGCATCCGCGAGATCTCCACGAAGCTCGCCGATCCGCGCGGGCTCGCGGACGCGGAGCCGTTGATTCGCGAGGGAAAAACAATCGCCCTCGTCACCTGCAACATCCACTCGTCCGAGATCGCTTCGAGTCAGATGGCGATGGAATGGCTCTACGCGCTCGCCACCGCCACCGACGCGGAGACGAAGCGCCGCCTCGACAACGTCGTGCTCCTGCTCGTGCCCTCGCTCAACCCCGACGGCCAGATCATGATCACCGACTACTACCGCAAGTACCTCGGCACGCCGTACGAAGGCGGCCGCCTACCGTGGCTCTACCACCACTACGTCGGCCACGACAACAACCGCGACTGGTACATGCTCACCCAGGTCGAGACGAAGGAGATGAGCCGCGCCATTTACCACGAGTGGCATCCGCAGCTCTTCGTCGACGAGCACCAGATGGGGATGGAAGGGCCGCGCATGTTCATCCCGCCGTTCGCCGACCCGCTCGACCCGACGGTCCATCCGCTGATCTGGCGCGAGGCGAACTTGATCGGGACGAACATGGCCTTCCGCCTCGAACAGGCGAACAAGGCCGGCCTCATCTACGGCTATTCGTTCGACGCCTACTGGCTCGGCGGCACGCGCAACACCGGGTGGTGGAAAAACATCACCGGGCTGCTGCTGGAGACGGCCTCGGCGCGCATCGCCACGCCCGTGCGCGTGGAGCCGACGGAGCTCCGCGGCGGGACGAAGGGCCTCGTCGAATACAAGGCTACGGTGAATCATCCGCATCCGTGGATGGGCGGCGTCTGGCGGATGCGCGACATCATGGACTACGAGCGCATTGCCTCGGACGCGCTGCTGGAGACGGCCGCCGACCGGCGCGAAGACGTGCTGCGCGACCTCGTCGTCCGCGCGCGCAGCGCGATCGCCATGGCCAAGCCGAACGAGGCCTACCGCATCCCCCGCCGGCAGCACGACTGGCCGACGGCGCAGTTCCTCGCGGCGCTGCTGCTCGAGCACGGCTGCGACGTCGATCAAGCGGACAACGGCGACTACTGGATCCCGCTGGCGCAGCCGTACTCGAAGTTCCTCGTAGAGATGCTCGAGCCGCAGCGATACCCGGAAGTGCGCCTGCAGCCGGGGAAGGAGATCCTCCGCCCGTACGACGTGGCCACGTGGACCCTGCCGCTGGCGATGGGCGTGACGGTCGAGCGGACGACGATGAGCGGCTCGCCGAAGCGCGTGACGTCGATCAAGCCCGAGCCGAAGTCGTTCGTGAGCGCGCACGAGGGACAGCCGAAGCCGCGCGTGGCGATTTACAACCCGTGGGGCGGCGCGCTCGACGAAGGGTGGACGCGCTGGCTGCTCGACCAGTACGGCTACAAGCCGAAGTCGGTGCACGCGGCGGAGGTGAAAGCAGGGCTGAAGGACGTCGACGTCTTCATCCTCCCCGACATGCCCGCCGAGCAGATCGCCACCGGCCGCGGCCGCGGCGGCGAGGAGGGCGCCGCGGGCATGCGCTACGACGAGGCCCTGCCGGCCGAGTACCGCGGCGCGCTGGAGAAAGAGGGAGCGCAGGCGCTGCGCACGTTCGTCGAGAACGGCGGAACGCTGCTCGTCTTCAGCGCCGCGTGCGACTACGTGATCGAGAACTTCAACGTGCCGGTGCGCAACACGCTGGCGCGCACGCCGCCGGCGGAGTTCTCCGTCCCCGGCTCGCTCGTGCGCGTGCACGTGAACGAGCATCCCATCACGGCGGGGATGCCGGCGGAGGCGGCGATCTACATCGACCGCAACGTCGCGTTCGACACGACCGTCCCCGGCAACGAGATGCAGCGCTGGGTGCTGATGTCGTACCCCGACGATGCCCGCGACATCCTCCTCTCCGGCTGGATCAACGGCGCCGACCACCTCACGCGCAAGGCCGCCGCGGTGGCCATGACGTACGGCAAGGGACGCATCGTGCTCTACGGCTTCCGCCCGCAGCACCGCGGCCAGACGCACGGGACGTTCCCGATGGTGTTCAATGCGCTTTGGTGGAAGTAGCGCGGCAGTCGCGCTCATCGTGCTGGCAGGATGCCGCTCGATGTGGCCCGCCGATCATCGCCTCCAGCAGCAGCTCGAGGCCATCGACACCCGTCTCCGCGCAAAGTACGGCATCGCCGCCGAGCAGACCGACGTCGGCCTGCTCGACCTGCAAACAAACCGCGTGGCGATGATCCACCCCGACCACGAGGAGTACGCCGCGAGCGTCGCCAAGGTCGGCATCCTCTACGCCTGGTTCGCCCTCGGCCACGACGCCGACGACCCGCAGATCCAGCACGAGCTCGGCCTGATGATCAAGGCCTCGAGCAACGAGATGGCCGCGAAGTACTCGCGGATGATGGGCCTCACGACCATCCAGCAAACGCTGAACGAAGCCGGTTTCTACGACGCCAAGCACGGCGGCGGCATCTGGGTCGGCAAGCACTACGGCGCCGGCGGCGAGCGCATCGGCGATCCGGTCGCCAACAACTCCCACGCCGTCACCGTGCGCCAGCTCCTCCGCTTCTATTGGCTCCTGTCGCGCGACGAGCTCGTCTCCCCCGCCGCCTCCCGCAAGATGCGCGAGATCTTCCTCTCCCCCGACATCCCCCACGACGACCACAAGTTCGTCAAGGGCCTCTCCGGACGCAACCTCACCATCCTTCGCAAGTGGGGAACATGGGAGGACTGGCTCCACGACAGCGCGGTCATCGAAGGGCCAGGACGGCACTACGTGCTCGTGGGGCTCACGCACCATCCGAAGGGAGACGCGTACCTCGAGGAGCTGGCCCGCGACGTCGACGACCTGATGAGCTCACGCTAGCCGCTCGATCCGCGCCACGTCCTCCGCCGCCAGCTCGAGCTCCTCGACCGCGAGGTCTTCGCGCATGTGCGCCGGATTCGTCGTCCCCGTCAGCGGCACGATCCCGATCTGAATCGCGAAGCGGAAGACGATCTGCGCGGGCGTCCGGCCGTGGCGCGTGACGATCCGGCGGAAGGCGGGGCTGCGCAACTCGTTCACGTTCGCGGTCAGGAGCGAGAACCCTTGATAGACGATGTCGTGGGCGCGGCAGAAAGCGCGCACGTCGGCGTCCCAGCGAGTGGCGGCGAAGCAGCGGTTCTGCACGAACGCGGGCCGCACGCTGGCGATCTCGCAGAGCTTTTCGAGCTGGTCGAGGGCTACGTTGCTCGCGCCGAGGAAGCGGACCGGAAGCGACTCCATGGCCTGCCAGACCGCGATGTCCTCGGCCGCGAGGCCGCGGCGGCGCGACGGCCCGTGAAGCACGTAGGAGTCGATCGACTCCGTCTGGAGATGCTCGAGCGAGCTGGCGAAGGACTGGCGCACCTGGTCGGCCGGATCGGCGCCGGGATCGTACGGCAGGCGATGATCCTGGCCGCTCGCGAAGGTGAACTTCGTCTGCAGGAACAGCTCGTCGCGGCGGACGACGCCGTCGCGGATCGCTCCCGCCACCGCCGCGCCGACGCCGGCCTCGAAGTAATGGCGCCGCTGGTTGGCGGTGTCGATGGCGCGGAAGCCGGCGTCGAGGGCCAGGCGGGTCAGGCGCTCGGTGGCGTCCTCTTTCCAGGCCGTACCATAAACAAGTGGCCCCGGGATCCCTTGCATCCCGGGGCCGTTCTCAGCGCGTTGACATCCGCAAAGGGGCATTCGCGCCAAATTTTCGCCGCGGTGACTCATCGCCTCACCGTTGCCCGGCGCCAACGCGTTGACATCTGCGATGCAGCATTCGCGTTGACTCCGTTGCCTCGACGACCTCACGCGTCGTCGCTGCCCCGGCTCCGGTACGTTGACATCTGCGTCAGAGCATTCGTACCGGCTCCGCCGCCGCGGTGACTCATCGCCTCACCGTGACGCCCGGCTTCAGCGCGTTGACATCTGCGATGCAGCATCCACGCTGACTCCGTTGCCTCGACGACCTCACGCGTCGTCGCGGCCACGGTTCCGGTACGTTGACATCTGCGTCAGAGCGTTCGTACCAGATCCGCCGCCCCGGTGACTCATCGCCTCACCGTTGCGTCACGGCCTCAGCGCGTTGACATCTGCGATGCAGCATCCACGCTGACTCCGTTGCTTCGACGGCCTTCGCGCCGTCGCTGCCCGGCTCCATCACGTTGACATCCGCGAAGGGCATTCGTGCGGGAGCCGGTTGTCCTGTGATTCATCGCCCCACAAGACCGCTTCGATCCGTTGACATCTGCGATGTAGCGTTCGAACCGAAGTGGCAGCATGATGGGTCCGAAATGCCGCGTATGCAAGGACTTTGTGTGTTACAAACCGCCCCTTTTCCGCAAACCGTCCGCAGCCCGTATGCACAGCATTCTGTGCTACTTACGCGAAGTGTCACGAACGACAGCGACATCGGGCTGGCCGCCCTGCGGAAGCTTTAGCGCGCCACGACGGGCACGATCTTGAGAAGCAGTTTTTCGGTGGTTCGGATCACCGTGAGGCGTGACTCTTTCCCGATGCGTTCTTCAGTCAGGAGGCGGTGCAGATCGTCGACGCTCGCCACCGCCATGCCGTCCATCGCCACGATCACGTCCCCTTCGCGCAGCCCCGCGCTTGCCGCCGGACTCTCCGTCTCCACGCCCAGCACGAGCACGCCGCTCTCCAGCGCGAGCTCGTGATAGCGCACCAGGCGGCGGTGCAGCGGTGCCGACTGTCCGGACACGCCGATGTAGCTGCGCACGATGCGCCCGTCGCGGATCAGGCGCGCGGCGACGAACTTCGCCGTGTTGATAGCGATGGCGAAGCAGATCCCCTGTGCGGGGAGGATCACCGCGGTGTTCACGCCGATGACTTCGCCGCGCGAGTTGACCAACGGCCCGCCGGAGTTGCCGGGGTTCAGCGCGGCGTCGGTCTGAATCACGCTGTCGATCAGGCGCCCGCTGCGCGCGCGCATCGTCCGGCCAAGGGCGCTGACGACGCCGGCCGTCACCGTAGCTTGGAAGCCGAGCGGGTTGCCGACCGCGATCACCAGCTGCCCGGGCTGGATCGAGTCGGAGTCGCCGAGCTGCGCCGGCACCTGATTCGGCGCGGAGACCCGGAGCACGGCTAGGTCGGTGTGCGGATCGTTGCCGGCCACGCTGGCGGTGCAGCGCAGGCCGTCGGCGAGCGTCACCTCGACCGATGAGGCGCCGCTGACGACGTGGCTGTTCGTCAGGATGAAGCCGTCCGGCGTGAAGAGGAAGCCGGAGCCACCGCCGCGCTTCCCCTTCTCTCCGTACACTTCGACGTTGACCACCGAGGGAGTGATCCGCGCCGCCGCCGTGGTGACGGCCGCGGAGTAGGCATCGAGGAGCTCGAGGTCGGTCTGGGGCATCCGCTGATCACAACAAAACCGTATTCCTCGTCTTCATGGCAGACGCCGGGGGTAGGGAAACGCTCGTCCAACGCCCCTCCTCAAAGGAAATCCGTCTCAATCGGCGCTTAAGGAGGCAGCTCTTGAAGAAGCTCTGGATCGTGATCGTCATCATCGTGATCATCGTCATCGGTCTGGCCATCTGCGCTCATCTGCGCAACAAGTTCCCGCAGCCGAACACGCAGAAGGACGAGGCCATGCTCGCCGGGCGCGACGCCAAAAGCCTTCCGGGCGCCGACGAGGACTACTACGCCGCCATGGACTACGGCTTCACCAAGAACCCCGAGGCCGTACGCCAGGCCGTCGACCCGTACATCCACGGCGTCAGCGCCGCCGACGCCGTCAAGGCCGTGGCCATCGGCCGGAACAACTGGGTCGTCTGGACCGGCGGCAACGATCGCCTGTGGGACAAGCTCAACGCCTCCAGCGTCGGCAACCTCGACCTGCTGAAGACGGTCTCGAACTACGGCCCCTACACGCGCGACAACCGCTGGTCGTGGTACGGCCTGGTCAACGAGCCGTGCTACAAGAAGAACACCCAGCCGCGCGCCGACCGCTGGGGCCTCGTCCTCGACGTCTGGGACGGCAACAACCCCGACTGCAAGAGCCCCGATCCGTTCGAGAACGAGAAGAAGTATCCCGGCGTCGCCTACGGCGCCCGCGGCAAGGGCAAGCTCGCCCTCGGCTCGTACTACGGCTACGGCTCCGGCATCGTCGGGCTGCGCCTCTTCCCGAATCCGAACTTCGACGAGAAGGCTCAGGCGGCCTGGGATCCGGTCCGCTACTACAACGACCCGGCCTACTACAACCGCGCCGATCTCGTGAAGCCGTACCGCGTCGGCATGTCCTGCGGCTTCTGCCACGTCGGGCCGAACCCGAGCAACCCGCCGGCCGATCCCGAGAACCCGAAGTGGGAGAACCTGAACAGCAACCCCGGCGCGCAGTACTTCTGGATCGAGCGCATCTTCATGTTCGACCAGGACCAGAAGAGCTTCGTCTGGCAGCTCTTCCACACCTCCCGTCCGGGCGCGCTCGACACGTCGCTCGTCTCCTCCGACGAGATCAACAACCCGCGCACGATGAACGCGATCTACAACCTGCACGCGCGTCTCGTCCTCGGCACGAAGTTCGGCGCGGAAAAGCTCGCCGCCGGCGGCAGCGCCAACAACAAGCAGCTCAACGACTACGTCCCGGCCGGAAACCCGCTGGCCGCCTACTACGACCCGTCGACGTCGACCGCCCTCACCACGCACGTGCTCAAGGACGGC
>JBKOUP010000369.1:0-4675 GCA_046723495.1 Acidobacteriota bacterium | reverse complement strand
CCGTGCGCAGGCCGGGACAGGCCATCTACCTCCTCGACCCCGCGACGAACAAGCCGAAGGCGGTGTGGATCCGCCCCGGCGTGACCGACGGGCACTACACGCAGGTCGTCGGCGGCGGCCGCACCTTCGTTCCCGTCATCGTCGACGGCAATCCGCAGGCGCTGTCGCTGCGCGTGCGCGCCGGCGGCGGAAAGATCGTCGCCGTCCACCGCGCCGGCGCCGCCAAGGACCTCCAGCCGCTCTTCGAAAACAGTCCGGCGGAGCCGGACGGCATCGCCTATCTCGTCTCGTTCGGCGCCAGCGTCAACGGCGTCGTCGCCGAGCTCGAGGTCGCCGCGCCGGCCGGCGCCGTCGTCAACCTCGGCCTCGACCCCGAGCTGACGATGCTGACGGACCGGAGCGGCGAAGAAAAAGCAACCGTCGCCAACGGACGCCTGCGGATCGCCGGTATCACCATCGGCCGCGACCGTCCCACACCGAAACCAGGAAACTAATCTCACCTCTGAGGATGCCAATGCGCTCGCGAATCGCTGCAATCGTTCTTGTTGCTGTTGTGCTGCTGCCGGGCCTCGCGCTCGCGCAAGACTCCATCACCGTCGGCTCGGCCACGGCCAGCGGCAACACCGTCGACATTCCCGTCTTCGTCCACGACGCCGCCAGTACGCCGCTCGGCGTCGATCAGCCGGCCGGCTCGAAGATCCAGTCGTTCAGCATCAAGGTCAACTACTCGCCGGCCTCCGCCATCGGCAGCGTCACCTTCACGCGCGCCGGCATCACGCAGTTTCTCTCGCCGACGTTCGAGACCTCGCCGTCGAGCGCGGGAGCGATCTCCTGGGTGGCCTCCTTTCCGGAGTCGACGTCGCCCGTACCGTTCACGCTGAACGGGAGCAACCAGGTCGCGCACATGGTGTTCACGCTGAGCAGCACGGCCCAGGCCGGCTCGACGATCTCGTTGACGATCGACCCGTCGACCACCCAGACGCAGCTCGGCAACCAGGGCGGCACGATCAAGGAGACGGTCGGCTCGAACCTCACGCTGGCCAACGGCTCGATCACCATCCCGCCGGCGACGATCACGATCACGCCCTTCGCGCTGACCCTCGCACCCAACGCGAACGGCTTCATGACCGTGAAGACCAGCTCGGCGCTGTCGAGCGATACGAGCATCGCCCTGTCGTCGTCATCGCCGTCCGTCGCCACCGTGCCGGCGTCCGTGACCATCAATGCCGGCTCGAGCTCGGCGGCCTTCAGCGTGCACGCCGTCGCCGTCGGTCACTCGCAGATCACCGCGGTCATGGGCGGCACCGGCGCGACCACCACGGCCAGCGTCAACGTGGCCGTGCCGGCGCCGACGTGCAACGCTCCCGACGTGCCGGTGGCGAGCGCGCCGTCGACGGCATCGAGCGCGACGGCGTACGACGTCACCTGGAATCTCGTGCCGAACGGGAACGAGTTCTCGATCGACGAAGCGACCGCCGCCGACTTCAGCAACGCCACGCCGAAGGCGACGACCGACACGCACGCGACGTTCTCGCACACCGTCACCACCGACACGCGCTACTACTACCGCGTCACCGCCAAGAACACCGCCAACGGCTGCAACGTCTCGTCGCTGCCGTCGGCCACGGTGTCGGTGCTCGTCCAGGCGCCGCCGCCACCGCCACCCGTCGTGATCCTCACGCGCTATCTGGCCGTGGTCGGCTCGACGGCCGGCAACCTCGGCTCGTTCTTCCGCACCGCCGTGCAGCTGTACAACCCGAAGTCGTCGACCATCTCCGGGAAGCTCGTCTTCCATACCGCGAACGTGTCGGGCGGCTCGAGCGATCCGTCGATGACGTTCTCGCTCGCCGCCGGGAAGACGATCACCTATCCCGATCTCCTGCCGGCCATGGGCATCTCCAGCGGCATCGGCACGCTCGACATCGTCAGCGATCCCGACACGCCGCTGCCGGTGGCGCTGGTGCGCGTCTTCAACGACGCCGGCGCGCTCGGCACGAGTGGCCTGACGGAGGAGACGTTCAAAGCGGAGGATGCGCTCGGCGCCGGAGACAACGGCGTGCTCATCGCCCCCGCCGACGCCGCGAAGTTCCGCCTGAACATCGGCGTGCGCACGCTCTCCGGCGGCGCCACGATCACGTTCACGGTTCGCGACAAGGACGGCGTGGTGGTGAAGACGGTCAGCGACAAGGCCTTCGACCCGACGTGGTTCCGCCAGTTCGGCTCCGCCGAGCTCCTCGGCGGCTACGCGCTGCAGGGCGGGGAGACGATCTCCGTCGCTGTCACCGCCGGCAGCGCCATCGTCTACGGGGCGACGACGGACAACGTGACGCAGGATCCGAGCGTGCAGTTTGCGAGGAAGGTGGAGTAGGGGACGAAGCTAACCGCTCCTACTCGTACCGCAGCGCGTCGATCGGATCGAGCCGCGCCGCCTTCCGCGCCGGATAGAACCCGAAGAACACGCCCACGCCGGCGGCCACGCCGAAGGACAGCGCGATCGACTCCGGCGTGATCACGATCGGCCACTTGAGGAAGCGGCCGACCGCGGTCGAGGCGCCGATGCCGAGGGCCACGCCGATCAGGCCGCCCACGATCGAGAGCGTCACGGCCTCGAACAGGAACTGCAGCAGCACGTGCCGTCCCTTCGCCCCGATAGCCATGCGGATGCCGATCTCGCGCGTCCGCTCCGTCACCGAGACCAGCATGATGTTCATGATGCCGATGCCGCCGACGAGCAGCGAGATCGCCGCGATCGACAGCAGCAGGTAGCGCAGGATGTTCATCTGCGCCGCGTTGGCCTGGGCGATCTCCTCCTGCGAGCGCATCATGAAGTCGGCGTCGCCGCGCGGAGCGATGCGGTGCCGCTGCCGCAGCAGGGCATCGATCTCGTCCTGCGCCTCCTGCACCTTGTCCTGCGACACGGCCGAGACCTGGATCATGTCGATCTTCTGCTTGCCGGCCAGGCGCTTCATGACCGTCGTGTAAGGAGCGATGATCAGGTCATCCTGATCCTGCCCCATCATGTTGCCGCCCTTTTTCTCGAGCACGCCGACGACTTTGAAGGGGACGTTCTTGATGCGGATGATCTGCCCGACGGCGTCGCCGTTCGGGAAGAGGTTGTCGAGCACGGTCTTGCCGAGCACCGCCACCTTCGCCGAGGCCTTGACGTCGGCGTCGGTGAAGAACGAGCCCTGGTCGACGTTCCAGGAGCGGATCAGCGGATAGTCGACGTTCGTTCCCTGAATGCTCGTCCCCCAATTGAGCTCGCCGGCCACGACCTGGCCGGCGGAGCGCACGAACGGCGTGACATACGCGACCGCCGGGCACTCCGCCTTGATGGCCTCGGCATCCTCCGGAGTCATCGTCGAGTTGCCGGTGAACATGCGCGCGCCGCTCGACGTGGCTGCGCCGGGAAAGACCATGATGTAGTTCGTGCCGAGGGCGTTGATCGTGTTCTCCACCGACTTCGCCGCGCCGTTGCCGATGGCCACGACCGCGATCACGCAGCCGACGCCGATGACGATGCCGAGCATGGTCAGGAACGAGCGCAGCTTGTTCCGGAAGATGGCCTTGAGGCCGACGATGGTGATGTTCCAGAGGCGCTGTACGGAAGTCTTCATGATGTGATCAACCGACCGGCACCGGCGCCGGCGGTGCGGCGATGCCTTTGACTGGGACGCGTTTCTGCTGCGGGCGCTCGTCGTATTCGATGAGGCCGTCGCGCACGTGCACGATGCGTTTCGCGAACTGGGCGATGTCGGGCTCGTGCGTGATCAGCACGACCGTCTTTCCATCGTCGTTCAACTGCTGAAAGATGCCCATGATTTCTTCCGACGTGCGCGAGTCGAGGTTGCCGGTGGGCTCGTCGGCGAGGAGGATGGCCGGGTTCGTGACCAGGGCTCGGGCGATGGCCACGCGCTGCTGCTGGCCGCCGGAGAGCTGCGACGGGTAGTGCCCCTCGCGCCCGGCCAGGCCGACGCGCGCCAGCGCTTGGCGCGCGGCCTCGTGCCGCTGCTGGCTCGTCCAGCCGAACTCGCCGTAGAGCAGCGGCAGCTCGACGTTCTCGATGGCCGAGGTGCGGGCCAGGAGGTTGAAGCTCTGGAAGACGAAGCCGATCTTGGCGTTGCGGATCACGGCCCGCTCGTCGCGATTGAGCTCCGAGACGTCGATGTCGTCGAGCTTGTAGACCCCGTCCGTGGGGCGGTCGAGACAGCCGACGATGTTCATCAGCGTCGACTTCCCCGATCCCGACGGTCCCATGACGGCGATGAACTCGCCTTCGGCGACGTCGAGGTCGACGCCGGCGAGCGCGCGCACTTCCACCTCGCCCATCTCGTAGACCTTCGTCAGGCCACGAATCTCGATGACGTTGCGCCCCAACTCAGCGCCCCCGTCCGCGGCCGCCGCCGCCCATCGGACCCTGCTGCGCGCCCGGAGGCGGAGGCCCTTCGACCTTCGCCGTGGCCAGGCCGACGATCACGGGGTCGCCTTCCTTCACCTCGCCGCCGACGACCTGCGTGTAGTGCCCGTCGGTCACGCCGGGGCGGATCCACACCGCCTTCGGCTTGTTCGTCGCGGGGTCGAGGAGGTAGATGGCCTGTCCCGGCCTGCGCACGGCGCCGCCACCGCCGCGCTGGAACGCGCCGCCCGGGCCGCCCGCGCCGGCGATGCCCGGCCC
>JBKOUP010000252.1:0-25753 GCA_046723495.1 Acidobacteriota bacterium | reverse complement strand
GCCGATGCCATACGCGAACGCTGCTGGTGATCGCACCGGATCGGATGCCGTCGCGTAGATACTTCACGAAGAGCATGAGGCATTATCATCGTCGAATCATGAGATCGGCGGTCGCGCTCCTCGTGGCGGCGGTGTCGGCGTACGCGCAGGGCGGCGGGCCGCCGCCGCTGCGATGGCAGTCCGTCCGTGCCCGCGACGGCGCGTTCACCGTCTCCATGCCCGGACAGGCCGAGTACGAGGCGCAGACGCTCACGGCGAAGAACGGCCGGCCGGTGCAGTACGCGACGTACACCGTCGACCTCGGCACGAGCGCGTACATGGTCTCGACCTCCGACTACGACGACAAGACGCGCATCTCCGTCAGCGGCGCGATCGAGGGCGTGCTCGGCACCTGGAAAAATCCGCGGATCGTCAGCCGCGCGGAGACGAAGCTCTACGGGCGTCCGGGGCAGGTCGTCGAGTTCGTCTCGGGCAAGTACCGCGTCACGATGCGCGCCTTCGCCGTCGGCAGGCGGCTTTACCAGCTCGGCTTCATCGAGACCATGGACGGTTACGTCCCGGCCCACCGCGACCGTTTCCTGAATTCGTTCACGCTGCGCTGATCCGCCGCAGCAACTCCTCGATGTGCACGATCACCTCGGCGCCGTGCGCGCGCAGCGGGAACGACAGCACGCCGTTCGGGGTGAACTTCACCTGCGGGTCCTCGGCGATGAGCTCGAGGAGCTTGTTCGGATCGACCTGCGCTGACTGCGTCATCTTCATCACGCCGCGGCCGCCTTCGCGGACGATCGACAGCACGCCGAGGTGTTGGGCGAAGCGCTTCACCTGCACGAAGCGGATGAGGTTCTCGACGTTGGCGGGCAGCGCGCCGAAGCGGTCACGCATCTCGTTGCGGATGTCGTCGAGGCGCTGGTCGGTGTTGGCCGAGGCGATCTTCTTGTAGAAGACCATGCGCAGGTTCTCGTCGCCGACGTAGTCCTTGGGGATGTAGATGTCGACGCCGAGGTTCATCGACGTCTGCACCTCCTCCTCGATCTTTTCCCCCTTCAGCTCGCGGATCGCTTCCTCGAGCAGCTTCGTGTACATCTCGAAGCCGACCGCGGCGATCTGGCCGGACTGCTCGCCGCCGAGGATGTTGCCGGCACCGCGGATCTCGAGGTCCTTGGCGGCGATGCGGAAGCCGGCGCCGAGGTCGGAGAACTCCTGGATGGCGGCCAGGCGCTTGCGGGCGTCCGAGGTCAGGATGCGGTCGCTCGGCACGAGGAGGTAGCAGAAGGCCAGGCGGTCGCTGCGTCCGACGCGGCCGCGGAGCTGGTAGAGCTGCGAGAGCCCGAAGCGTTCAGCATGATTTATGAGAATCGTATTGCATGCAGGAATATCGATACCATTTTCGATGATCGTCGTGGCCAGCAGGACGTCGTACTTCCGCTCGATGAAGGCGAGCATGGCCTTCTCCAGCTCGCGCTCGTCCATCTGCCCGTGCCCGACGATGACGCGCAGCGCCGGCACGAGCCGCTCCAGGAACTCCTTCATCGCGTAGATCGACTCCACGCGGTTGTGGACGAAGAAGACCTGCCCGCCGCGCCCGCACTCGAACTCGATGGCCTCGCGGATGAAGTCGTCGGAGAACGGCACGACGTTCGTCTGGATCGCCAGGCGGTCCTTCGGCGGCGTCTCGATCACGGAGATGTCGCGGATGCCGACCATCGACATGTGCAGCGTCCGCGGGATCGGCGTGGCCGACATGGCCACGACGTCGATCGCTTTCTTCAGCTGCTTGAGACGCTCCTTCTGCCCGACGCCGAAGCGCTGCTCCTCGTCGATGACCAGCAGGCCGAGGTCTTTGAATGCGATGTCCTTCGACAGGAGCCGGTGCGTGCCGATGACGACGTCGATCTCGCCCGACTCGAGCTTCTTCACGATCTCCTTCTGCTCCTTCGCCGAGTAGTAGCGCGTGAGGAGCTCGATCGTCACCGGGAAGGAGGCGAAGCGGCGCAGGAAGGTGCGGTGGTGCTGGAAGGCCAGGATCGTCGTCGGCGCCAGCACGGCCACCTGCTTCCCGTCCATGACGGACTTGAAGGCCGCGCGCATGGCCACCTCGGTCTTGCCGTAGCCGACGTCGCCGCAGAGCAGCCGGTCCATCGGCTTGCGCGACTCCATGTCGGCCTTGACGTCGTCGACGGCGCTCATCTGGTCCTCGGTCTCGTCGAACTCGAAGGCATCCTCGAACTCGAACTGCCACGGCGAGTCCTTCGAGAACGCGTGGCCCTGGACCATCTGCCGCGTGGCGTAGAGCTTGAGCAGCTCGTCGGCCATGTCGCGCATCGCTTTCTTGACCGAGGCTTTCGTGCGCGCCCACGCCGTGCCGCCGAGCTTGTCGAGGCGGGGCAGCGAGTCGGTGCCGCCGGAGTATTTCTGGATCAGGTTCAGCGACTCCATCGGCATGAGCAGCTTGCCGCCGCCGGAGTACTCGATCTCCATGACCTCGCGCTCCGTCGCGCCGAAGGGGATGCGCTGCAGGCCGAGGAAGCGGCCGACGCCGTGGTCGACGTGGACGATGTAGTCGCCGACTTTGAGGTCGCGCAGGTCGGTGACGAAGGCCTCGCTCGCGCGTTTCTTGCCGCCGATGCGCGTCGACGTCGGCGGCTCGAAGAGGTCCCATTCGGAGTAGACGGCGAGGTTGATCTCGTCGAACTCGAAGCCGCGGGCGAGGGCGCCGGCGGTGATGACGATCTCGTCGCGCAGCGTCTCGGCGTCGACGGCGAAGGGGACGTCGAACTCGCGCAGGAGGCGCTCGACTTTTTCCCGCCCGCCCTTCGTGGCGGCGAAGAAGATCTGCTGGCGATCCCCTTTCTGGCGCAGATCGTGGGCAAACTCGGTCAGGCGATTCGTGTAGCGGTCGACCGAGGGAGCGTGGACGCGGATCTCGCGCGTGCCGGCGGCGGCGATGTGGACGTCGGCGAACGACAGCGTGGCCGCGCCGACGAAGTTCAGCACGTCGACGCCGGAAGTGGTGATGCGCTCCGGCGCGTAGACGGCGCGCCCCTTCGCCGCGGCGGCCTCGTACTCGTTGCGCAGCAGCGACTCGAAGCGGGCCACGCTGGTGGTGATCTCGTCGGGCTCGACGAGGGCGATGGTGAAGTCCTTCAGGATGTCGAGAAACGACGCCGTCTCGATCGCGGCGGGGAGGTAGTGCTCGATGCCGGGGAACGTGCCGTTCTCGGTGAGCCGCTCGATGCGCTCGGCAACGTCGCGCATGAAGAGCGGGTCCATGAAGTCGAGCGAGAGGCGCTTGGCGAGCTTCTGCCGCGTCTCGCGCGTGACGGGGAAGTGCGTCATCGGCAGGACGCTCAGCGCGCCGGACGGCTCCTCGGAGCGCTGGGTCTCGACGTCGAACCAGCGGAGGGAGTCGATCGTGTCGCCGAAGAGCTCCACGCGCAGCGGCTTCGGCGTGTTCGGCGGGAAGAGGTCGAGGATGCCGCCGCGGAAGGCGAGCTCGCCGGCCTCGCCGACGAGGTCGGTGCGGACGAAGCCGTTCTCCACGAGCCGCTCCAGCAGCGCGTGGACGTCGATCTCGTCCCCCTCGGCGAGGCGGACGACGCGGTTCGCGAACTCCTCCGGCTTCGGCAATCGCGTGAAGAGCGCGCGGACGGGGACGATGAGCACGTCGATTGCGTTCCCGGCCAGCCGGCCGAGGGCGTTGATCTCCTCGCGCATCACGCCGAGCGAGGGCGCCACGTCCTGGTAGGGCGAGAGCGACGGCGACGGATACGACGCCACGCAGCGCGGCTCGCGGTGGAAGAGGCGGAGCGCGGACTCGAAGTCGTCGATGGCGGCGTCACCCGGGACGATGACGGCGACGCGCTGCTCCATCGTCGCCAGCATCAGCGCGCGCGCCTCCACCGAGGCGCCGGTGACGGCGACGCGGCCCTCCCGTTCGGCGATCGCGCGGAAGGGCTGGCTCTTGCTGACGAGCGAGCGAAGTTGGGCGATGAGCGGCATCGAGCGCCGCGATTTTATCGGGCCCACGTCATCCTGAGCGATTCAGTCCGCATGTGTGGCGCGGACTTCAGTCCGCGCGGGCGGGATGAATCCCGCCCCGGGCGGGATGAATCCCGCCCCACATTACGGCGCGAAGTACCCGTTGATCGTCCGCGCCGTCAGCCGTGGCGAGTTCAGCACCACCCGCACCCGCCGCCACTGGTTATGCTTGGCGTAGTCGACGATCTTGTACAGGATCGCGTACTGCGCGCGCAGGTCGCGCTCGATGTCGCCGTACTTCGCGCTGAGATCGTTCTCCGAGGCCGTCACCAGGAAGCCGCCCGTCTCCGCGGCCAGGTACGTCAGCCGGTTGAGGTCCTGCAGTTCCGTCGGCTCGCCGCTGTCGTAGGCGATGAAGTAGATCGGGACGCCCGACTCCTTCGTCATGCGGTCGATCTCGTCGAACGACATCATCGACGTGTTGTCGCCGCCGTCGCTGAGCACCACGATGGCCCGGCGGTACTTCTCGTCCTTCATCTCCCGGATGGCGCTGGCGATGGCGTCGTAGAGCGACGTCCTGCCGGCGGCGCGGATCGACTCGATGGCCTTCTTGATCGCCTCGCGGTCCGAGGTCAGGGCCACCTCGCGCCGCGGCGTGTCGCGCACGGAGAAGATCGTGCAGCGGTCGCCCGGCTTCAGCGTCCGCTCCACGAAGGAGACGGCCGCCTTCTTGGCCTGCCCCATCGCGTACGTCATGCTGGCCGAGGCGTCGATGAGGACGGCGATCGAGATCGGCTGGTCGAAGGCTTTTCCGAACTCGAGGATCTGCCCTTCCTTGCCGTTGTCGATGACTTTGAAGAGGTCGCGCTGGACGTCGGTGCGCGTCGCGCCGGTGTGGTCGACCACCGAGACGTACAGCGGCACGGTCCGCACGTCGACCGTCTCCACGTGCGCGTCGCCGCCGGGCGTCCAGAAGTCGGCGGCTTCTTCGCCCGACTTCGTCTTCGCCGTCACCTGCACGAACTGCTGCATGAAGTGTTCGGGCGGGATGGTGAAGCGGTAGGGCGGCTCCGTGGCCGAGGCGATCTTGACGCCGTTGTCCCACAGCTCGACGGCGACGATCGGGTTGTCGTCCGGCGCCGTCACCTTGGCCTCGAAGACGCGGTTGGCCACGTCGACCGCGTTGAGCTTCACGCTCAGCGGCAAGTGTCCTTTGTTGATCGTCTGCGCCCACTGCACGCGCTTGTGGTCCGCGGTCAACGCCGTGACGACGATGCGGTGCTGCACCGCGGTCGGGCCGAGGTCGACGGTGACGCGGTACGGCGACGGGATCGCTTCGGCGATTTTCTCGCCGTCGACGCTGACCGTGACCCGCGCGGCGTCGAAGCCGGGAACGGCCACGAGCGTGACGAGCCCCTTGTACTCGCCGTCGGGCTGGGCGTCGCGGGTGAGGACGAGATCCGCGGCGCTGGCCGCGGTGGTCAGGAAGGTGAGGAGGAGGCCGAGGACAATATTAATGTTGCAGTTGCTGCGAATAACTTCCTGAGTTTTCATAGATCCGCCGGTACTCAAATCGGTTCCGGGTTACGGTCTTCACGTAGAGCCGCGTCTCGGCGTAAGGAATCGATTCTACGAATAAATCAACGTCATCGACCGGCACCTGTGCACGCCATTTGCCAACTGCATCTTCGCCGGCGTTGTAGGCCGCGATGGCGAGCGTGGTGTTGCCGCCGACGCGCGCAAGTTTCTGTGAAAACTCCGCGGCGCCGACGGCGATATTCGTGGCCGGATCGAAGAGCTGCTCGCGCGTGGCCGAGGCCATCCCCGCGTCGGTGGCGATGCGCGCGGCCTCGGCGGGCATGATCTGCATGACGCCGACGGCGCCGGCGTTCGACACGGTCGACGGCTCGAAGCCGCTCTCCTGGCGGATGATCGAGGCGATGAGGTAGGGATCGAGCTGCCGCTTGGCCGCCTCGGACTTGATCGTGTCCCAGTACGCGAGCGGGTAGAGGATCTCCCAGAAGCGGTGCGGGATGCCGGAGCCGCCGTGGCGGATGAAGTCGCGGAAGCGGCGCTGCAGGACGTTGTTTGCGGCGAAGGGCTGGCCGGCCTGGACGTAGAGGTCGGCGAGCATGTAGGCGAGGCCGGCGTTCGTCGGGTAGGCGGCGGCGACGCGCTTCATCTCCGCGGTGGCCTCGGGGTAGAGGCCGACCGCAGCGAGCTCGCGCACGGCGTCGAGGCGCGGGTCGCCGGCCGAGGCGATGAGCGCGTCGACGTTCGGAAAGACGTTGCCGTTGGCGATCTCCGACGGCGGGATCGGCGCCTCGCCGGCGAGCTCGCGGGCGCGGTAGCTGAAGTAGCCGTACGGGTACTTCGATTCGAGCTCGTGCCACTTCGCGTCCCGCTTGGCGCGGTTGCCGAGGCGGTCATCAATCTTGCCGGCCCAGAAGAGCGAGTTGCTGAGGTAGTCGCCGTCCGGAAAGCGCTGCTGGTAGCGGTCGAAGGTGCGCAGGGCGTCGTCGAAGCGCTTGGCCAGGAAGTACGTCCAGCCGAGGGCCCAGAGGTTCTCGCCGTCGTTGCCGAGGTTGTTGGCGTCGATGGCCTGCTCGAGATCGCGCGCGGCGAGATCGAGGTGCGGATCGTCGCTGCTGTAGTACTTCGAGCGCAGCACGAGCGCCTCGGCGGCTTCCTTTCCCTCGCCTTGAATGATGTTCGCGAGGCCCTTGAGAAATTCGTCGTTCTGCCCGACGCGCCACGCGGCGCGCGCGCGAATGAGCTGCAGCGCCGGGTCGCTCGGCCGCGGCTCCGCGAGCAGCTCCGTGTAGCGCCGCGAGTGGAAGAGCGCACGCGTCCGCGCCGCGCGATACGCGGCCTGCGTGTTCGCATTCGGGAAGCGCGCGGCGATGCGCTTGAACATGTCGAGAGCCTGGTCGTAGTGATCGCGGTTCGCGAGCTGGTTGGCGATGCGCAGCGCATCGTCGAAGCCGAGGGCGTCGAGCGGCGAAGGGGAGGCCTTGGCGAGGAAGTCGTACGTCTGCTCGGTGAAGCGCCCCTGCGGGTACTCGGTGAGGAGGCGCATGCGTACTGCGTTCGCGACGTCGGCGCGCGCCTTGGCCAGCTTGACGAGCTCGTCCTCGGTGAATTCATCGATCGCGATGGAGGCGGTGTCGGCGTAGGCCTCGGGGACGAGCGCGGCCAGGCGGATGCGCGCGGTGACGGCGGCGCTGCTGGCCGGGGTCTGCTGGATGATGGTCTTCAACGCGGCGATCGCTTCGTCGTTGTTTTTCGTGAGCGCGGCGATGCGCAGGCGCAGCCACGGGGCGACGATGGGGTCGGCGTCGGCGGCGGCCGCGAGGGCCTGAACGTCCTGCTGCGCCAGCGCGGCTTTGACTTGCTCGCGGGGGGACGCGGGCGGAGGTGGGGGAGCGGGCGGGGGCTCGGGCGCGGGCACAGCGACGGGGACGGGGATGGGCGGGGGAACGGGTGCAGGCGTCGTTTTCGAGCAGGCTACGAGAATGCAGAATGCAGAATGCAGAATGCAGAATGACCGGAGCTTCCGCGGGCGCCTTCTGCCTTCTGCCCTCTGCCTTCTGCCTTCGCTCATCGCCCAACCCTCCGCCTCAAGACGTCGCTCCCGCTGAACCCGACCCTGCGCAGAAACTCGTGATCCTCGCGCGCGATCAGCCAATCCTTGTCGATCTTCGCCGCGAGGGCGTCAAGCTCGGCGAGCATGCCCCGGCCGATGCGCTTCTTTCGCAATTCCTTCGCCACGACCAAATCGTCGACGCGCACGGCGTCGCCCGTGATCTCCATCGACAGGACCGCCACGATGTCGCCGAGTAGTTTCCCGATGAGCCCACAGGATGGCACAGACGCGTGTGATGCGCCGTGGCTGGCCAGAAAGGCGCGGATAGCGTCGGCGTCCGCCGCCTCGATCGGGCGTACGAAGAGTTTTTGTCCGCGCATTGGCTAAGCGCTTCCGGCAAATGCTTTTACAGCATACGCTGAAGACAAATAATTCTTGACAAAGCAGGGTCCGCAACTAGACTTCATCACTGTCCATCCCAGCAAAAATTTCGTGAACTTGTGAGTGTGACGACATGAACGTGCAGCAGGCGATTGCCGACTTCCTCCAGCACGGCCAGGCAGTGCGCAACCTGTCGGACCGGACGCTGCGCGCGTACCAGTCGGACCTCACGCAGTTCCACGTTCATGTCGACGGCGCGAACATGGTCGACATCACCCCCGAGCACCTCGAGACGTGGCTCGACAAGCTCGGCACCGGCCCGTATCGCGACACCTCGATCCGCCGCAAGGTGGCCGCGCTGAAAGTCTTCTTCCGCTACCTCGAGGAGCAGGGCGTCGTCACGGAATCGCCGGCGCGCCGGCTGAAGATCAAGCGCCCGGTGGAGAGCCGCGTGCCGACGGTGCTGTCGAACCGCGAAGTGAAGTCGCTCCTGGCCGCGCCGAAGGAACAGATCGGGGCGCTCAGCGCCGAGCGCGACGCCTCGCCGGGAGGGCGCAACCGTTTCTTCTGCGCCGTTCGCGACGACGTCATCCTGGAGCTCCTCTTCTCGACCGGCATCCGCATCGGCGAGCTGGTGGCCCTGAACCTCGGCGACGTCGACCTGCAGTCGAAGCAGATCCACATCACCGGCCGGGCCACGCGCGGGCGCGAGGTGACGATCACTTCGAGCGAGCTCGCCGGCGGCCTGCAGACCTATCTCGACCTCCGCGCCGAGCGCGAGCTGGAGACGCAAGCGCTCTTCGTCGGCCGCGCCGGCACGCGCCTGACGATCTATTCGATCGAGAACATTTTCAAGAAGCACGTCCGCCTCGCCGAGATCAAGCGCCACATCACCCCGCACGCCCTGCGCCACACGATGGCGGCCATGCTCGTCTCCTCCGGCATCGACATCCGCGAAGTGCAGGAGATCCTCGGCCACGCCTCGATCCTCTCCACGCAGGTCTACACGAAGCTGCCGATCCAGAAGGGGCGGCGGACGGCGATCGTCGTGCCGCAGGCAGCGGCGCCGAGGATTCCGATCAAGAAGGAGTAGGGGAAACCAGAAACCAGAAACCTGAAACCAGAATCGACCGCAGCGCCCCTTCTGGTTTCTGGTTTCTGGTTTGCCCCGCTACGATGCGCCCATGAAGCGCATCGCAACTGTCCTCACCCTCCTCCTCGCCACCGCCGCGCACGCCCAGTGCGATCTCGACAAGATCCTTCCCCAGCTCGACGGCAACCGCATGAAAGCGACCGTCGAGAAGCTCGTCTCCTTCGGCACGCGCCACTCGCTCTCGCCGAAGAATGCCGAGGCGCGGGCGTGGATCTTCGACGAGCTGTCGAAGATTCCGGGCGTCACCGTGCGGTTGCAGTCGTCGACGCATAGCGGTCCGCGCACGAACAACCAGCCGGTCGAGTTCGTCAACGTCGTCGCCACCATCAAAGGCACGTCCGATCCCGACCGCATCTACATCGCCACCGGGCACTACGACTCCGTCAACGGCGATCAGAAGGACACCACCGGCCCCGCGCCCGGCGCCGACGACGACGCCTCCGGCACCGCCGTGATCATGGAGCTCGCCCGCGTCCTCTCGCAGCATCCGGCCAAGGCCACGATCGTTCTCGCCGCCGTCTCGGGCGAGGAGCAGGGCCTCTATGGATCGCAGGGCCTCGCCGACGAAGCAGCAGCGCAGAAGTGGAACATCGAGGGCGACATCACCAACGACATCGTCGGCGGCATCAGCGGCTTGAACGGCGCGATCGACAACCGCACGCTGCGCATCTTCTCCGCGAACGAGACCCCGAACGCCGAGTCGTCGTCGCGGCATTGGGCGCGCTTCATCCGCGACGGCGTGCGCCAGTGGCTCCCGAACGCGCACGCGAAGCTGGTCTACCGGCTCGACCGCTACGCGCGCGGCGGCGACCACCGCCCGTTCTTCGAGAAGGGCTTCGCCGCCGTCCGCTTCACCGAGCCGAACGAGGACTACCGGCACCAGCACCAGAACGTGCGCCTCGACAACGGCGTGCAGTACGGCGACCTGCCGGAGTTCGTCTCCGGCGACTACATGCGCATCGTGGCCGAGGTCAATGCCATTGCGCTCGTGAGCGGCGCGTGCGGGCCGGCGGCGCCGAAGAACGTGAAAGTGCTGATCAAGGCCGGGCAGAAGGACACGACGATGTCGTGGGACGCCGCGGCCGACGCCGACCACTACGAGATCCTCATCCGCGACACGACCGCCGACGAATGGGAGAAGGTGCTCCCGGCCGGCAAGGGCGGGACGTACACGATTCCGGACGTGACGATCGACAACGCCATCATCGGCGTACGCGCGGTCGGCGCGGACGGGCGCCGCTCGCAGGTGCGCACGCCGCCGGAGCCGGGGGCGCGCATCCCCGGCCGCGCGCAGTAGCCGTGCTCACGCTCGAGTCCGTCTCCAAGCAATACCGCGCCGCCAACTACGGCGTGTGCGATCTCTCCCTCGAGCTCACCGGCGGCGTCCTCGGCCTGCTCGGTCCCAACGGCGCGGGGAAGACGACGCTGATGCAGATGATCGCCACGATTACGCGCCCCACGTCGGGCCGAATCCTCTGGCGCGGCATCGACCTCGCCAAAGATCCCGACGCCCTCCGGGCCCGCCTCGGCTATCTCCCGCAGGACTTCGGCGTCTACGACAACCTCACCCCCGAGGAGTTTCTCGGATACATCGCCGCGCTCAAGGGCGTGCGCGACCGCGCCCGCGTCGCCGCGATGCTCGAGGCGGTCAACCTCCACAGCGTGGCCCGGCGACCCGTCGGCGGCTTCTCCGGCGGGATGAAGCAGCGCCTCGGCATCGCTCAGGCGCTCATCAACGAGCCCGACCTCGTCATCGTCGACGAGCCGACCGCGGGCCTCGATCCCGAGGAGCGCGTGCGCTTCCGCAACGTCCTCTCCGAGGTCGGCATGGGCAAGCTCGTCATCCTCTCCACGCACATCGTCAGCGACGTCGAGTCCATCGCCACGCGGATCGCCATCATGCGCGAGGGCCGCGTCGTCGCTCTGGCCGCGCCCGAGGAGCTGCTGGCGCAGACTGAGTGCACGCGCCTCGAGGACGCCTACCTGCGCGTCGTTCAAGGTCCCTCGCCCCGCGAAGCGGGGAGAGGGTGGCCGAAGGCCGGGTGAGGGGCGAATGATGGGAAGCTTGCGCCCCTCATCCGCCGCTGCGCGGCACCTTCTCCCCGCGCACGGGGAGAAGGTTCTTCAGATCGCCGTCGCCGACGCCCGCATCCGCTTCCGCCGGACCTCGACCGTCGTCGTCTTCCTGCTCCTCAGCGGCATCGCCTATCTCTGGGTGCCCGACCCGTCGACCGGGCGCGCGCTGATGCAGATCAACCACTCCCGCGTGCTCTACAACTCCGCGGCCATCGCCATGGCCACGGCGCTCCTCGGCACGCTCTTCATCGGCCTGGCCGGCTTCTACGTCGTCTCCAACGCCGTGCGCCGCGACGCCCAGTCGCGCGTCGGCGCGATCATCGCCGCCACGCCGCTGCGCAGCGGCGAGTACATCGCCGGCAAGTTCCTCGGCAACGCGCTCTTCCTGTCGACGTTCTTCTGCGGTTTCATGCTCGTGTCGATGGCCATGGTCGTCGTGCGCGGCGAGGCCCCGCTCGAGCCGTTGACGTTCATCAAACAATATCTCCTCCTCGCGCCGCCGCCGATCCTCTTCGTCTCCGCGCTGGCGATCCTCTTCGAATGCGTTCCGTGGCTCTCCGGGCGCTTCGGCGACGTGGCGTACTTCTTCGTGTTCATGATGTCGATGGCGCTGGCCACGGCGGCGGTGATGAACGGCATGAACTGGGGCGCGTACTTCGATCCCTCGGGCATGGCCACGGTCATCGCCCAGAACATGGCCATGCTGCACACGAAGTCGATCTCCATCGGCGCCAGCGCGTTCGATGCGCACAAGCCGCCGCTCGTCTATCCCGGCCTTTCGATCGGCCACGGACTCCTGGCGCAGCGGCTCGTCTCGATGATCGTCCCGCTGCCGCTGCTCCTCCTGGCGCGGGCGTCGTTCCACCGCTTCGATCCGGCCCGCGTGCGCGTGGCCGCGAAGGCGGAGCGGCGCTGGCTGGCCCGCCTCAACGCCCTGCTCAAGCCGATCACGCGCCCGCTCATGACGATGCCGGCGGCGCGCTCGCTGCCGCTGGCCGCCGTCGCCGACGCGCAGCTCACGGTCGCGCTGCTGCCGCCGATCGCGATCGCAGCGGTCGTCTCGATGGCATTGCCGCTTCCGATCGCCTTCGTGGCGATGGCGGTCTCCATCGCCGACATTGCCTCGCGCGACGCGCGCGCGAACACGACGGCGCTGCTCTTCGCCGCGCCTCGGCTGCGCGAGCACTTCGTGGCCTGGAAATTCATGTCGACGGCGATCATTGCCATCGCCTTCGTGCTGCGGCACGCGCTCAGCCCCGCCTGCCTCGCCGGCACGCTGCTCACCGTCGCCGCCGCCACCGCCCTCGGCACGATCAGCGGCAACGCCAAGACCTTCATCGTCCTCTTTCTCAGCTTCTGGTACATCGTAATCAACGACCGCGGCGCGACGCCGGCGCTCGACTTCGCCGGCTTCTACGGCAAGGCCACGCCGCCGATCGCGCTGACGTACGCCGGCATCGGGGCCGCATTGCTGGCCATGGCCACGCTCATTCGACGCCGTTGAAGCGCGTCTCCCACGTCTCGTCGCGCAGCTTCCACTCGCCGTTCACGCGAGCGAGGCCGTAGCGCCACGTGACGTGGCCGCCGCCGGGCGTCTTGCCGCGCAGCTCCAGCGTGGCCGCGCCGTCGTTGGCGAAGCCGCGCACGAGGTGCGCCGGATGCGGCCGGGCCTCGCGCCATTTCTTCAGGTCGAATTCGTCGAAGGACTGGTTGCCGGCCACCCACAGCGCGCCCATGGCCTTGGCGTCGTTCGCGAAGAGCGCGTCGAGATAGGCGAGGGCCGCGCGCACGGGCGGATCGCCGTCCGCCAGCGCCTCGCCGTTCGCCTCGGTGACGGCATCGTCGTGCGCGCCGGCGTCGTGCAGGATCTTGACGACCTCCATCCGCTCGTACTGCTCCGCCTGCCTGAGCGCCGACATCTTCCACCGCGGCTCCACGTCGTCGAGGCGCGCCCCTTTCGCGATCAGCATCTTCACGATGCCGGCGTGCCCGTACGTGGCCTGCTCCATCAGCACCGTCTGTCCATGCTCGTCGGCGGCGTTGACGTCGGCGCCGTTCGCGATCAGCCACGCCGCCGTGGCCTCGTTGCCGGCGATGGCCAGCGGCTGCTTCCCCTCGAGGTCGGGCACGTTGACCGGGATGCCGTTCGCGGCCATCCGCTGCGCGGCGGCGAGGTCGCCGCGGCGGACGGCCTCGTGGTACTTGTACATCGCCTCGAACGACGGTTTCGCCGTTTTCTTCACCGGCTCCGTCCGCAACCAAAACGGCAGCGACACGAAGAGGTTGACGCCGATGGCGATCGCCGTCGCGGTGATGAACTGCTGCTTCGCCTTCCCGCGCAGCGCCGCGACCGCGGCGTCCGCCCTGCCGCGCACGAGCCGCGGCGTGACGCCCTCGTGCGGCACGATGGCGCCGTTCTCGTAGCGGCCGATGAGGCAGACGTCCTCGCCCGGCTCCACGACCTGCTCGACGACGCGGCTCTCGCTCGTGACGCCGTCGTTCGTCAGCTTCCAATCTTTCCGCAGCGCGCCGGCGCCGCCGATCACCTGCCGTACCGCGTCGATCGTGGCCCGGAATTGAAAGCCGGCCAGGTCCTCGAACTTCGTCGCCCTGACGTACGCCTGCGCGGCCGCGCGTCCCTTCGCCGAGTCGTCGAACTGTTTGTCGAATGCCTCGAGCTGCGGGAAGCCGCCGATGCGGACCGGGCCGTGGAAGGCGTCGACGTACGCGGGCGCGAGCGCGAGGCCGGAGTAGTCCTTCACGGGCTGCCCGTCACCGCTGTCGTGCTCGACGTCGTAGACGTACAGCGCGGCCGGGCGATGGGAGAACGGCGTCCGCAGCGGCGCACTGTCGACGCGGATCGGGCCGGTCGCGGCGACGGTGTCGCCGTCGCGCGGCATCGCGTCGACCGACAGGCGGCGCGCGCTGCGCAGATCATTGATCGAGATCCGATAAGTCCCGGCGACGACGGCCATGAACAGCCCCGCGCCGATCGCCGCGGGCAGCGCGTACGGCATGTGGCCGCGCAGGACGGCCCAGTAGATCGCGGCCAGCGCCGCCCAGGTCAGGAAGCCGGTGGCGATGGCGCGTTTCATTTACACTGCGCGTTCATGAGGCTGCCGAAAGTTTCCCTCACCACGAAGATCTTCATCGGCCTCGTCGCCGGCGTGATTCTCGGCCGCCTCGCGCCGGAGTGGGGCGTGGCCGTGCGGCCGCTCTCGATCCTCTTCCTCAACCTCATCAAATCCATTATCGCGCCGCTGATCTTCTCCACGCTGGTCATCGGCATCGCCGGCACCGGCGACATCCGCCAGGTCGGGCGCATCGGCGTGAAGTCGCTCCTCTACTTCGAGATCGTGACGACGTTCGCGCTCTTCATCGGGCTCGGCGCGGTGAACATCACCAAGCCGGGCGTGGGCGTGTCGCTGGCCGGCGTGCACACCGAGGACAACAAGGCCACGCTCGCCGATCGGGCCAAGAAGCTCTCGACGGAGTCGATGGCGGCGGCCGCGGCGGGCGACGCGAAGACGGCATCGCTGAAGGCCGCCCAGGCCGCCGACGCGGTGAGCAAGGGGCTGACCGCGCCCGACCCGCCGGCGAAGGCGCAGACGTTCGGCGAGATCGTGCAGCACCTTGCCCCGACGTCGATCCTCAAGGCCATGGCCGACGGCGACGTGCTGCAGATCGTCGTTTTCTCGGTGCTCTTCGCCCTGGCGGTGACGAGCATCGGCGAGAAGGCCCAACACGTGGTGCGCTGGTGCGAGTCGCTGGCCGACATCATGTTCCGCTTCACCGAGTTCATCATGAAGTTCGCGCCGGTCGGCGTCGGCGCGGCGATGGCGAACACGATCGGCCACTCCATGCAGCAGGGGCAGGGGCTGCGCGTGCTGCTCAACCTCGGCATGCTCGTCGGGACGCTCTACGGCGCGCTGGTGGTCTTCCTCCTCTTCGTGCTCTTGCCGGTCGCGCTGATCTTCCGCGTGCCGCTGCGCGACTTCATCAATTCCGTGAAGACGCCGGCCACGATCGCCTTCGCCACGACGTCGTCGGAGTCGGCGCTGCCGAAGGCGATGGAGAACATGGAGCGCCTCGGCGTGCCGCGGCGCATCGTCGGCTTCGTCCTTCCCACCGGCTACAGCTTCAACCTCGACGGCACGACGCTCTACCTGTCGCTGGCGTCGGTCTTCGTCGCCCAGGCCGCCGGCGTCGATCTCACTTGGCCGCAGCAGATCACGATGATGCTCGTCCTGATGCTGACGTCGAAGGGGGTGGCCGGCGTGCCGCGCGCGTCGCTGGTGATCCTGCTCGGCACGCTGGCAACGTTCCACCTGCCGGTCGAGGGAGTGCTGGTGATCCTCGGCGTCGACGAGCTCATGGACATGGCCCGCACGGCCGTGAACGTCATCGGCAATTGTCTTGCTACCGTAGTGGTCGCGCGATGGGAAAAAGCATTTCGCACCTCGGAATGGATCGCCGAAGAGGCGGAGCTGGAGCAGGTCACCGGACAGCCGGCCATCGTCTCGTGAGGCTCGCCGCCGCGTCGTTGCTGTTGCTGGCCGCGTGCGCGTCGGGCTCGAAGGACGAGGGTCCGCCGATCGGAATCGATCTCGCCCTGACGACGCCGTCGAACGTGCTCTATTTCCCGGGCCCGGTGAACCTGGCGTTCCAGGTGACGCTGACGAACCCGACCGACGAGCCGGTGACGCTGCGCCGCCTCGACCTGCGCACGCTCGGCAACTACTCGGTGTTCCTGCGCGCCAGCGGCGCGCCGATGAATCTCCAGGTGAAGCCGCACGGCACGACGACGCTGCCGATGGCCGCCTGGGGCGCCTCCCGCGGCGGCATGCTGGCCGAGGACGAGCCGATGCAGATCCAGGCCACGGCGTACTTCGACGGGCCGAAGGGCGCGTTCGTGAAGCTGGTCAACACGGTGCTGAGCGCGCGGTGAGGGAATCCACCCCCCGCCCCGCCAAGTTCCGAGCGATGTACAATCGCCACCCCTACGTCGAGCGGGCGTAGCTCAGTTGGTAGAGTCGGAGCTTCCCAAGCTCAAGGTCGCGGGTTCGATTCCCGTCGCCCGCTCCAAAGTTCTCCAACCCGTAGACGCAGCCGGGTGCGTGGCAGTCCGTGCGCATCCGTTTATCTCAGAAGCAGCGCCCATCAAGGCTCCAACGGTGGTGGATATTTGTGTTCCGGGCAATTCCGAGGGAGTGTGGATACGTGCATGCGAATCGAGTCCATATTGCCGATCTGCCGCTGGACGAACGACCGCGCGAGCGGATGATTCGCGCGGGAGCCCTGGCCCTTTCCAATGCCGAGCTGGTCGCGTTGCTGATCGAGCCGGGATGGAGCGGCAGAAGCTCGCTGGACATTGCGCGCGAAGTCGTCGTCGACGGGTTGCTGGCGGTCGCGCGCCGTGAATGGATTCCCGGCAAACCTGTTGGCAGCCTCGGGCCGAGTCGCGTCGCGCGCATCGCCGCCGCCCTGGAGCTGGGGCGGCGGGTATCGATCCTCTCCACGACCTCTTCGGATCCGGTCAATGATCCGGCACCCGTTGCCCAGCGGCTCATCGCCGCGTACGGGTATCGCGTGCAGGAGACATTCGGCGGGATCTATCTCGATTCGAGAAACCGTATCGTCAGCGAGCGGGAGATCTACGTCGGTACGCTGAGCTCCGCGACTGTCTCGGCGCGGGACGTCTTCCGGCTGGCGTTTCACGACCATGCCGCGTCCGTCATCGTCTTCCACAACCATCCGTCCGGAGATCCCTCGCCGTCGCCTCAGGACCTCGCCTTCACGTCCGAGCTCCGCGAGGTCGGCAGCGCGTTAGAGGTCATCGTGCGCGATCACCTGATCGTGGGCCGGAACGGCTTCGTATCGTTCAAGCAACGCGGACTGATGTGAAGTCCGCCATCAACGGACCCGTCCGGACCGTCCGACGATCACGCCGAGAATCTCGAACGTCAGCCGTTCCACTTCGATCGGGCGATAACGCGGATGTGCGCTCGACAGATAGTGGCGGTTCTTGTCGAACAACAGCCGTTTCACGAACACCTCGGTTCCGATGCGGCAGGCGACCAGTTTGCCGACGGGCATCGGCTCACCCGGCTGGTGAGCGACGGCGTAGAGCGTATCGTCCGGCAGGATGCCGTCGGCGATCATGGAGTCGCCGATCGCTCGCAGGATCATGTGCGCATCGACTCCCAGAGGCGTCGTGAATTCGAGCTGATCTGCGATCTTGCGTTCTCGAGTGGCCAGCTTCCCCTTCGCGGGAAGGATCTCGGCGTTCGGTTCCCCCAGCGCGTCGATCGTACGAAGCTTCTCTTGAATCCAGCCCTCGAACTGCTGCAACTGTCGTTCGTCTTCGGGCGAGATCTGCAGTGACGCGCCGAGCAATGCCGCGAGCGGAGCTCCGGTCTCGCGCGCGATACCGATCAGCACTTGGAGCTTGGGGTTGTCCTCTTTCCCCTGGCGTATCCGGCTGATGGTCATCTCGTTGACGCCGATCGCTTCGGCGATCTCTTTCCCTGTTTTGCCGCTGGAGCGGATCGCCGCGTTTACGAGCTCACCGAGTGTCGACATCCACGGGTATCATGACTCTAATAAGTGTCTTTTTTGACGAACGCGGGGAAGGAACTACACTGGAGTTTGTTTTTTACAGGTAACAGATATTGAAGTCGATCAAGGCCAACCGATGCTGAAATCGCTCGTGCTCCATTCCGTCGGCCCGTCCCCGGAGATGCGGATCGATTTCGCGGAGCGGATCAACGTCTTCACGGGGGACAACGGCCTCGGGAAAAGCTTCATCCTCGACGTCGCCTGGTGGGCGCTGACCCGCACCTGGGCAGGAACGCCCGCGCTTCCGACCGACCCCGCGGAGGCGACGATTCGTTACGTCATCGCAGGCAGGAACGGCGCTGCCGAGGCGGTCACGTCTCGATACCGGGCGGAGGAGCAGGAGTGGCCCGGGGAACCGAAGCGTCCGGCCATGCCCGGCGTCGTCGTTTACATGCGCGTCGATGGCGGATTCTCGGTCTGGGATCCGGCGCGCAACTACGGGCGGAGAGATCGAAGCGACCGTCCGGCTGCCTATCACTTCGATGATCAGAACGTCTGGAACGGACTGCGCGTCAACGGCGTGAGCGTCTCCGAAGGATTGGAGCGCGATTGGGTGAGCTGGCAGAAGGGGCGCGAGCCGCAGTTCGCGCTGCTCGAGCGCGTGATGCAGACGCTGTCGCCTCCTGATCTGCCGCTCGCGCCGGGACCGCCGAAGCGCGTGTTCCTCGGCGAAGGCTTCGACCGTCCGACGCTGTTGATCGGGGAAACCGTCGTCCCTCTTGCCGTCGCCTCCGCGGGCATTCGCCGGATCCTGGCTTTGGCGTACTTGCTGGTCTGGGCATGGCACGAACATCGTGTCGCGGCCGAGTTGCTCGGCAATGAACCGGACACGAGGCTGGCGCTGCTCATCGACGAGCCGGAAACGCACCTCCACCCGGCCTGGCAGCGACGCGTCATTCCGGCGGTGGTCGAGGCCGTCCGCGTTCTTCACGACAAACACGATTCGGCCACGCAAATCCTCATTGCAACGCATTCGCCGCTGGTCCTTGCATCGCTGGAGCCGTTCTTCGACAGCGATCGCGATGCCCTGTTCCACCTTCGCCTCGGCGCCGGAACCGCGGAGTTGGAGCCCGAGCCATGGTCGAAGCAGGGCGATGCCAGTCAGTGGCTGGTCTCGGACGTGTTCAATCTGCGCCAGGCGCGCTCGGCGGAAGCGGAGCAGGCCATCGAGGCTGCAGAAGCGTTCATGCGTGAAGACTTCCGCATGCTTCCCGAGGGGCTGCGCACGCGCGACCAGATTGACGCGCGACTCAGAGCTCTCCTCCCGCCCCACGATCCGTTCTGGGCTCGATGGCTGACGCGAACCCAACCGGCGCTGCGCGTCTCGGCGGGAGCGTAGGGCCTTGATTCGCGTCGGCCGGGTGCCGGAACCGCCGGCGTTCGACCGTGAAGCCCGCCAGCCGGGACAGGCGTGGCTCGCCGCCCGCTCCGACGTGAAACGGCCGAAGGATTTCTGGAGCCCCTTCAAGAACGAGCTGCGCGACGGCTTTCGGTCGCTTTGCGGCTACGCGGCGATGTTCGACCCCACCGGCGGGATGATCGATCACTACCTCAGCTATCGCAATCACCCGCACTTGGCATACGAGTGGTCGAATTACCGATTCGCCTCCAGCACCATGAATTCGATCAAGAACAGGGCCGATGAGGCAGTGCTCGATCCGTACGAAGTCGAGGATGGATGGTTCGAGATCATTCTCCCGTCGCTGCAGATGCGGACGACGGAGCATGTTCCGCCCGAGCTCAGAGCGCGCGCGGAAGCGACACTGTCCCGTCTCAGACTGCGCGACGACGAGCGCCTGATTCGATGGCGGCAGAGCTGGTATGAAATGTATCGGGACGGCGAATTGACGCTCGACGGTCTTCAGCGCGTGGCGCCGTTGATCGCTGCCGCCGTGCGAAAGGAAACGGGCGCCAGCGGCTGAGGGCTGTTAGCCCGCTGTTTGTGATCGCTGGCGCTTGCTGAAAACGAAGCCTATGCGCAAACTGTCACGCGGTACGGGAATCCCAGAGGACCGGTCCTCTTCCCGAGCAGCGCGCGCACGCGCCGATAGGGAGCGCCGATGAAACAGAACGTGCCACTCACCGTCTCTTCGTTGCTGTCGATCGTGCTGTTCACCGTGCATCTGGCGCACGACATTGTCTTTGGCCTGGACTCGATGACGCGCGCCGGCACGTTCACGTTCTTTGCCATCATGCTCGTGTCGCTTTACGGAACGGTGGAGCTGGCCGGACGTCGATCGGGCTACATCATCATGCTGCTGCTCGGGATCTTCGCCGCCGCCATGCCCGTGTTGCACGCCGTCGGCGGACCGCGCAGCGCGGCGCGCGGCTTTTTTTTCGTCTGGACGCTGCTCGTGCTTGGCGCCGCCGGCGTGTTCTCCATCGTGCTCGCGGCCAAGGCACTCTGGCGGTCCGTTCGCGACCGCAGCCGGGGTCCGGTGACTGCGTAGTATCGGTCCTGAATCCGTTCCGGCCGTGACCTCACCGGGTACACTTAAATCACTGTGTTCCGCGGCCCGGTCCTCAGAGCGCTCCTCGTCGCGGCACTCCTGCTGCCGGCTTTCGGCGATCTCGCGGCCCTCCCGGCGGATCGGGCGGTCTCGCAGTACGTCCGGCGGGCCTGGACGGTCGAGCAGGGGCTGCCGCATGGCACCGTCCGCGGCTTTGCCCAGACCGCTGACGGCTATCTCTGGCTGGCCACCTACGAGGGGCTCGTCCGCTTCAACGGCGAGCGCTTTCGGATCCTCGACAAAATCTCCAATCCCGGCCTGATCAGCAACAGCATCACTGCCCTCTGCCGAGGAGCCGACGACACGCTCTGGCTCGGAACGCTGGCCGGTCTCGTGCGCGAGCGCGCCGGGCGGTTCGAGAACATCGTTCTTCCCGGCGGTCCCGACATCGTCAACGCCCTGGCCGCCGCCGGCGATGGCACCATCTGGGTCGGCACCGCGGCCGGCAGAGTCGTTCGCGTCGTCGACGGGCGCGCGGAGGCCGTCTCCCTTCCGCTGCCCCGAAGCCCGGTCACGGCGTTGGCGACCGCGGGAGGCACGACGTGGATCGGCACGGCGCGTGGCCTCGTCCGCGTTGGCCGCGGTCCGATGCAGACGTGGACGGCGGCGGACGGTCTCTCGAGCGAGGCCATCGTCTCGCTCCTGGCCGACGGCGACGGCGTCTTTGCCGGCACCGCCGTCGGACTCGATCGACTCGGCGGCGGCAATATCACCCGCATCGAAGGGCTCCCTGCCGACCAGGTGACGGCGCTGCGCCGCGACCGCGACGGCAACCTCTGGATCGGAACGTACAGCAACGGCCTCGTGCGCCTGAGCGGCGATGGCCGTCTCTCTCGCTACGGCCTCGCCGACGGCGCTTTGAATCCGACCGTGCGGGCCATCTTCGAGGACGACGAGGGGAGTCTTTGGGTCGGATCGAACGGCGGCGTCGAACAGCTTCGCGTCGGCGCCTTCATCACCTGGAGCAAGCGCGACGGGCTCGCGGACGCCGTCGCGCGCGTGATCTTCGAAGATCGCGACGGCGTCCTGTGGGTCGGGACCGCCAATGGCCTCAGCCGATGGGAGCGTGGCGAGTGGAGGCCCGTCGACGATGCCCGGCTGGCGCGCATCCTCTCCATCGCCCAAGGCAGCGACGGCGCCCTCTGGTTCGGCACGACGAACGGCGCCTATCGCGTCCTCGGCGGCAAGACCACGTTGATCAGCACCGCGCAGGGGCTGTCCAACAACACCGTGCGGGCCATCCACGAAGACCGCCGCGGCGACGTCTGGATCGCCACCGACTTCGGCTTGAATCGCGTCCGGCCCGATGGCCGCGTCGAGAGCTTCGCCGGCCGCGACGGTCTCGGCACCGGCTACGCCATGGCCATCGCCGAAGGGCGCGACGGCCGCATCTGGGTTGCGACCGGCGGAGGCCTCGCGGAATTCGACGGCACCGCCTTCCGGCTGCACAGCGCGCCGCGCGAGCTTCCCTCGAATCGATTGTTCGCCCTCGCCGTCGACACCGACGGAACGGTGTGGATCACCACCGACGGCGATGGACTCGTGCGCTATCGCAACGGCAGCGCGAAAGTCATCACCACGCGCAAGGGACTGCCGGCCGACAAGATCCTCTCGCTCGTCGACGATGAGAAAGGCAACCTCTGGTTCGGCACCGTGCGGGGCGCGTTCGTCAGCTCGAAGCGCGATCTGAACGACGTTGCCGACGGGAAGGTGCCCTCCCTCGACGCGCCGCTCTTCGACGAAAACGACGGCCTCGGCAGCCGGCAGTGCAACGGCGTTGCGAATCCCGCCGCGCTGCGCACCCGCGACGGCCGGATCTGGTTCGTCACCGCGAACGGCGTCTCCGCGCTGACCAACAGCCGCGCGCCGGAGCTGCCGCCGCGGCTTCCCGTCATCGAGCGCGTCTCCATCGACGGCCGCGACGTCACCGCCGCTGCGCTGCACTCCATACCGCCGGGGACGGAACGTCTGGAGTTCGCCTTCAGCGGCGTGACCTTCGTGACGCCGGAGCGCCTGCGCGTTCGTTACCGGCTGGAAGGCTACGACAAAGGATGGATCGACGCCGGCACGAGCCGCGTCGCTTCGTACACCCACCTCCCCGCCGGCGACGATCAATTCGTTCTGGCCACGTCGCGGAACGGAAGCAGCTGGCGCACCACGTCGCTGCCGCTCACGTTGCGGCCGCATTTCTACCAGAGCACGTGGTTCATCGCGCTCTGCATCGTCGGCGTCCTGTTCCTGCTCTTCACCTTCCACTCCTTCCGCCTGCGGCTGATTCACCAGCGCGCCCTTCACCTGGAGAACGTCGTCGAGGAGCGGACGCGGCAGATCAGCGAGGAGAAGGAGCGCACGGAGATGGCCCTGCGGCGTGCCGAGGCGGCCACGCGGGAGGCGGAGCGGCACGAGAAACTCACCGAGGAGGCGCTGGCGCACGCGGAGGCGGCCAGCCGGACCAAGAGCGTCTTTTTGGCCACCAC
Source organism: Acidobacteriota bacterium (assembly GCA_046723495.1). Classification (GTDB taxonomy): domain Bacteria; phylum Acidobacteriota; class Thermoanaerobaculia; order Gp7-AA8; family Gp7-AA8; genus DATDFB01. The sequence continues at coordinate 2,971 of JBKOUP010000252.1, read as the reverse complement.
CAGCCACGAGCTCCGCACGCCGCTCAACGCCATCATCGGATTCTCGGAGATCCTGATCGCCCAGATCGCCGATCGCATCGATCCGCGCTACGCCCGTTTCCTGCGCAACATCCACTCCTCCGGCCTCTATCTCCTCGGCCACATCAACAACATCCTCGACCTCTCCAAGATCGAAGCCGGAAGGATGGAAATCCAGCCCGAGCCGGTGCTTCTCCACGACGTCGTCGACGGCATCTGCAGCGTGATGCGCGGCGTGGCCACGATGCGTGACGTCGTCATCGACGTGGCCATCCCCTCCGATCTGCCGCCCATCGCCGCCGATCCGACGCAGATCCGGCAGATCCTCTACAACCTCATGTCCAACGCCGTGAAGTTCTCGCGCGAGCATTCCGTCGTGACCGTCAGCGCGCGCCGCGCCGGCGACGACTCCGTCGAGATCAGCGTCAAGGACCAGGGCATCGGCATCGATCCGAAAGACCACCAGCTCATCTTCCAGGAGTTCCGGCAGGCGCCCGGATCGCAGGGCGAGCGCCCTCCGGGGACGGGACTCGGCCTGGCCCTGGTGAAGCGCTTCGTGGAGATGCACAACGGGACCATCCGCGTCGAGTCGGCCCACGGCGAGGGGAGCACCTTCATCGTCGTCTTGCCGAGCCGGTACCAGCCCGGCGCGCCATACGCTATCGTGTCGGGCCGTGCCGAAACCTGACAAGCAGCAAGAGCTGGCGCGACAGGCGCGTCTTCTTCACCAGGAGTGGGTCGCCGCCGTCGGCGCGGGACGGTTGTCCGCCGCCGGCGCGAAGGAGATCGTCCGGCGCACGGCGGCGCGATCCGAGGAGCTGGCCGAGGCGTTGGCGCGGCAGGCCATCTCCGTCGAGGAGCACAACGACCAGCGCTTCGTCATGGTCATGGCCATGCGCCGGCTCATCGACGGCGGCTGCGAAGAGCGGGCCGGGCGTCTTCTCGCGCGCGAGATGCACGACCTCTTCGCCGACAGCCCGCCGCTGCCGCATCCGAAATACCGCTTCACCTTCGACTGGGTGGCGCCGCATGCCGCCTCGTGGGAGACCGACCTCGAGCATCTGCGCGGCAAGCCGGCCGTGCGCGGCCTGGAGATCGGCTGCTTCGAAGGACAGTCGGCCTGCTGGTTCCTCGACAACGTCCTCACCCATCCCACCAGCCGGCTCACCTGCGTCGATCCGTTCGCCATCCCGATGGACAGCGTGCTCCTGCGCTACTTCGAGGGCTACTTTGACCACAACGTCGCCGCCTCCGGGGCGGGGGAGCGGGTGACCAAGCTGATCGGAAGCTCGCAGGTCGTGCTGCGGACGCTGCAGCCGTCGCAATTCGACTTCGTCTACGTCGACGGCTCGCACCGTGTCGGCGACGTGCTGCAGGACGCGGCGCTGGCCTGGCCGCTCCTTCGCAGCGGGGGCACGGCCATCTTCGACGACTACGATCTCGTCGACGACGTCGCCGACGGTCTGCTGGCGCGCGCGCCCGGGCGGGCCCTCGATCCGTTCGTGGTCATGCTCGGAAAGAGCGTGGCCGTTGTGCGGAAGGATTGGCAGCTCGTCTTGCGAAAGGCGTGAAAGTTCCCTATCATTCGTCGGTTTGTCCTGATCGTTGCCGGTACCGCTCCCGGTAATTCCTGAAAACGGTTTCAGACTTATGCATAGAATGAAGGCGCTGCCGGTGGCCCGGCTTTCGTCCATTGTCTCGTCGATCACCGCGGTCGTTCGCGAGCGCTTCGGCCTCAACCGCGTCTGGATCGGCGGCGGCAGCGCCCCGGCGCTGCTCGACCACCTCTTCGGCGGCAACGCCCTGCGCATGCGCGACTTCGATCTGGTGATCGTCGCCGAGCGCCCCGTCGACGAGAGCCTGCCCCGCGAGATCGGCGAAGCGGTCGACTCGCCCGACCTGCAGTTCCTGCCGCGCTACGTCTATCCGCGCAAGCGTTCGCGCTGCGGCGAGGAGCTGTGGACTGCCGGATGGGGACTGCTGTGGAGCGCGCACGGCGTCGAAGTCGACCTCTCCATCTTTCACGATCACACCGCCCTGGAGCTGAACGGTCTGATGAACATCGACCGCATCCGCATTCCGCTCCCGCCGGGCATGACCCTCAACGACATCGCCGCGACGATGCTCTCCACCGGCAGCGCCCAGCGCTCCATCGCCCACGGCTTCGCCGAAGATCCCTGCGGCGGGTATCCGAGCTGGGTGCACCGCGCGCCGGCCATCGTGGCCTGGAACGCCATCCACGCCTCTCCCGTCGAGTGCGCCATCCGCATCGTCCGTTCCTGCGTCAACAAGCTTCACCTCTTCCACCTGCGCGCCGAGCTGGCCGATCCGCTCCGCGCCGCCATCGCCAACGGACGGCAGCGCGGCGACCGCTTCGTCCGCGTCCGCAATCTCCTCAAGCTCTTCCACGACGACCGCGCCGGCATCGAGCTGGAGATGATGCATTCCCTCGGCGCGTTCGAGGGGTGGCTTCCCGAGGTCGGAGAGCTCATCGAGCGCGCCGGCGACGGCGGGCTGGCCGCGCTCTTCGCCGAGGGCGATCGCGCCGGCAAGCAGGACGGCGATCACCACGCCCTCTTCGCGAAAGCCGGCGAGCAAGGCGGCGACGAGATCAGCGCCTTGCGGTTGGAGGCGATGCTGCTGAACATGCCCGCGTCGAGCCGCGACCGCGTGCTCGACGAGGTGGCCATCGCCGAGCCGACGTTCGCCGCGCTCGTCCGCAAACAGATGCCGCGCGCGGAACGCCGCCGCGGGAAACGGCCCTCGGCGATGAAGGTGCGCGTCCCCACCGCCGCGGCGCGAATTCACGCCTTGCGGGCGATGAACGCACCGGTCGACTTGACGACCTGAAAGGCGCCCTCGGCGGCGATCACGTTCTGGACCGCGGCAGACAGGCCGTCGCGATCGAACGTCGGGTCGATCGACGCGATATACCGCAGCAGCAGGTCGGGAT